>SFER01000006.1 GCA_004557195.1 Bacteroidales bacterium
ATTCAAAACCGTATCACCAAACCTACAACCACAAACTATTCTATTTCAGGTAGTTACAAGCCAAAATAAATGGGGGGGGGTAAATGGAAGGTTTGCTTTTACAAATTTGTACAGAATTTTGAACAAATCGCACGAAAAATACAAATTTTCGTGCACAAAATTTGGTCGGATGGTGCCACACACTTAACTTTGCTAACAAGAGTTTGTTTTTGTGTTTTCAAGATGATTCACAGCACGAGAGTTGGAAGCATTCACAACACGAGAGTCGGGAATTGCATGGAGAACAATCATGAGACCGAAAAAGCAAAAGAGATATCTAAAAATGCTTGTCGGAAAAGATGATGAGAAAACAGCGCTTAGACCAAAATAGTAAGAATTTGATAAAAAAAAAACGAAAGGGATAACAAGGATAATATTTATGTCTAAAATTTTTGACATATTGAAAAGATACACGCCAAGTTTGAAAGAGTGGCATAGCGTCGCGGATTGGGGCTATGTTGTGGTGGCATTTGTCATCATTTCAATCTCCGCGACGCTTAATGCCGCTCAATATCAGCAACTTGACAACTATCCCTTCGTATTCATCTCGGAACAGGAAACCGAGGCAGACCCCGTAATCACCGACTCCATCTTCAACGCAGCCGCCCGAGGCATCATTTTCAACGTCAACCGCACCGAGTTGCGTCCCGGCGAGCCGTTTATCAAGATATACAACGAGGAAATCGTGCCGATGCTGCTCTCGAAAGACCTTGTGCTCAAGGGATTGATAGTGCGCGGAGCCGCATCGCCCGAGGGACCGTGGGAAAACAACCGCCGCCTCGGAATCGGGCGTACCGCACGCCTCGTTGAATTCATCAAGGCGCCCCTCGACAACGAATATTTTGCCGACGGCGACATCGCCACATCGAGCATCACCGAAGACTATGAATATCTCGTGGCGTTGATGCGCGCGGCAGGCGACGAGCAAGCAGACACCGTTGCGGCGATGGTCAAGGAGTGTGGAGGCGACGAGCGCTGCTGCAAAGAGCGACTCAAAGCCCACAACGGCGGCAAAACCTGGAGACGTCTGCTCAAAGAATACTTCCCGAGCCTGCGCCAGGCGAGAGTGGTGATGTGGTTTTCGCACAAGCGCACCCTCCCGGCAATCAACAGCGGCATAACCACCACCGAATTCACCCCCGTGTGCGCTGTGCCTACAATCCCGCAACCCGAATTCGGCATCAAGTGGACACGCCGCCACCTCATCGCATTGCGCACCAACCTGCTTCACGACTTCTTCTACATGCCCGACTTCGGCTGGGCACCGTCGATAAATGCCCAACTCGAATACTACCCCCTCGACGGGCACTACACCTACAACCTCGGCTTCACATGGAGCAATCACCGCCACTGGAACGAACAGAAATTCTTCCAAATCCGCGACTTGCGCCTCGAGGTGCGCCGCTACTTCAAAGGCGGAGGCGAATTTATCGGTCCGTATCTCGATGTGTATGCCCACGGCAGCATCTACGGCATCGGGCTGAGCCAGCACCGCTCATGGCAGGGCGAAGGTGGCGGCGGCGGCATCGGAGCCGGCTACACAATGGCACTCAACAAGCAGAAATCGCTCCGCCTCGAGTTCTCGGTGGAGTTTGGCGCATTCTACACCCGCTACGACCCCTACGTGTATGGCAATCCCATCACCGGCGACATCACCGGCGACAACAACAAGGATTACTACTACGACTTCATAGGCAACGCCTCGCAATTCAAGAAGCGGAACCACCAATTTTTCTGGCTTGGTCCCACCAACGCCGGAATACACCTCACCTACGACATCATCTACCGCAAGCGCAAGCCTGCGGGAACCATCAATCTGCAAGGAGGCATAAAATGACGGCAAAAAATCGACATAGAATCGCACAAACGGCAGCCATGGCGGCAATCGCAGCCATGCTGCTCGCCCTCGGCTCCTGCATAAAGCCGCCGCTCAACCTTGCCGCAGAATCGGTGGTAATCGACCTCCCGATTGTGGATACGGAACTTGAAGTGGTGTGGAACATCGACACCGACCTCGAAAAAGATTGGTACTACGGCTGGGACGACACCGACAAGGCGCTGTGGGGCGAGATCGGCTACACCTCGCCCACCAACTATGAGGTGCGTCGCTACTACCTCGGGCAGCAGCCCGGCGGAGCACACACCGCCGACGGATACGACGCCTTCACAATCTTCAGCAACCGTTTCCGCCGCACCTACAACTTCGGATACTACGACCTGCTCGTGTGGAGCAACATCGACTCCCCCGACGGCACCCAGGTGCTCATGGTGAACGACCGCGACCTCGACGAGGTAACAGCCTCCACCACCATAACCCGCGGACTCGCCCGCGACCCGCAAAAAGCCGAGGAAATCACCGCGCTCTACAACCAGCCGGAGATTTTCTACTCCGCCTATCCGCGCGACATTTTCATCTCGCACAGGTTTGAAGACTACGACTACTACGACGAGGAGCAGAAAGCCTACGTTAAAAACATCAAGGCTACCCTCAACCCGCTCGTATATATCTATTTGGTGCAAATCGTGCTCCACAACAACGACGGCCGCATTGTCGGCACCCTCGGCGACGGCGCCGTGTCGGCATTCGCCACAAGCACAAGCGTCAACACCGGGCACACCGGCAACACCCCCTGCATGGTGTATTACGGCACACGCTACAAGGCGGGCTGCATCGCCAACGGCGAGACCGTAGATGTGATTGGCGGCAAACTCACCACCTTCGGACTTTGCGACATGGAGCCCTTCTGGGTGAATCCCAAGGCGGAATACACCGGTTCGCGCGGCGACCTCCCCAACTACCTCTATTTCACCCTCCGATTTGCCAACGGCACCAGCAAGACAATGGTGAGCACCATAACCGACCAGTGCCAGAAGCAGAGCCACGGTGGAATAATCACGCTGCACCTCGATTGCCGCGACATCGAAGTGCCTGACCCCGGAAGCGGCGGAGGCGGCGGTGCATTTATCGCCGACATCGAAGACTACGAAGACGTGATTTACGACATTCCAATGTAAAACAAAATAAAAACAATAAATTTTAATCAATTTTTAATTCTTAAGTTATGAAAAAATTATTTATTCTCGCAGCGGCAGCGCTTATGTTCACTGCCTGCAGCAAAGACAGCGAAGTCGTTCCTTCACAGGAGAAAAACGACAACACAGCCATCGGCTTCCAAGTCCTCAACAAAAACATGTCCCGTGCCACCTCGATGGAGTCTAACGGACACTACAACTTTGGTGTTTGGGCTTACAAAAACACTGATAATACCCACCCAATTATGGCCAACTACCTTGTAGGATTCTTTGGTACAAATGTTGGTTACAGCAAAGATGGTGCAGATAACTCTACTCATGGAGGTTCAAATACCGGAGATGATACCGATGCATTGTCATGGTGGGGTTATGAAGGTCTCGGAAACACAGAGTATAACTGGACTTCTAATACAGGCGATCAAAAGTATTATTTGAGCACAAATGACTTATATAAATCAAATAATGATGTACAACACCTTCGTTATTTCGACTATAGTTCAGATTATACAGAATTCTTTGCTTATGCACCTTACATTAACAGTGCAACAGCAACACCGGCAACATTTGATTTAAGCTCAAAAACTATCACATTCCCTTTAGGTACAATGAAAGCAGGATATGATGATACAAGTCTTTACGAGTATCTTTGCGCTTATGCAAAAGTTGAGAGGGAATATTATAAGAATGATGTACAACTCGAATTCAAACACATGAACTCTCGTATCCGCATCGTATTCTATGAAGATATTGCAGGATATGATGTTAAAATGATAGATTTAGATGCTAATGCAGGAATTATTGCAGTACCAACTACATTTACAGGTCCAAGTACTTATACCTATGCAACAACACTTGCAAAAGAGGCAAAGGCAACCGCAACATTAGGTGCAACTTTCAGTTTCCCCAAGCCAACCGGAACTGCCTTCTATACAGGCGCTGCCATGGATGCAATTGATGGAAATATTGGAAATAAAGCATTGGTTTTCAAGACTCCTACAGCAGACAAACTTTTAGAAGACAAAGACGTTGCAGTTAATAGTCACACCCCAAATGAGTATTATTCAGCAACTACTTATTATGGTATTCCTCACGATAGCAGCTGTGGTTTGACATTCCGCGTATCATTCCAACTCACTTCAACAACTGGCGAAGTAATTAAAGTTTATAACGCAGGTGTTCACGTTGATGCTTCGAAATGCGTTTGGGAAGCAGGTAAGAACTACACTTATGTATTCAAGATTACAAAGAATGCAACCGGTTCTACAGGCACAACCACTCCTACAGTTGACCCGAATCCCGGTGAACAAGCACTTTATCCTATCGTATTCGATGGTATCAAAGTTGAAGACTGGACAAATGCTACAGATATTGAATACCCAATTAACTAATTGATAGACAAGAATGGATGAAATGTTCTCGGGGTGGGAAACCGCCCCGGGAATTTCCAAAAAAATGAAGTTACAAAAAATACATATCATTGCATTTGCTGTTCTGGCTCTCTCGGCTTGCTCTATCGACAAGCACGAGGAGATTATCGACACCGAAAACCCGATGACGTTTAGCAACATCATCGACGGAGGGGAAACTCCCCTGTCGCGTGCCGCAAGCAAGCCGCTCGACAGTGGTTTCTTGGTGAGCACCTACAAACTTTTCGGCACTCCGGGCATGCAAACAGTGATGTATAAGTATGAAGCCGGACACACCTACTCGGCAGGCGAAGGACACCGCTGGAACTATGTGGGAGCAGCCGGCGCAGCACCTCTAAATCTCTACCAAACACAATACGAGCGCTACTGGGACCTCTCCGCGTTCCCCTATCGCTTCAATGCTATTTCCCCATGTCCGAAAGACGCGGGAAATAACCTTATCACCGGTTATGAGTTATCCGGAGAAAAACTCACCATCCCCGACACCGAAATCTACTATAGCCAGTCGTGCACCGACGGAGTGCTCAACCTCACCACCGAGAAAGCCATCGCCGGCGAGAAAATCATTGCGCAAGTGAGCCGCGACGCGCTGGGCGAAGACCTCGACCTGCTCCTGCCGCAATTCAACGCCGACGGGGATGTGATAGCAAAATACACCCAAATATCAAGCAGCAGCAACCTCACCCGCTATGTGGCGTTGCCGTTTCACCATATCAACTGCAAAGTGCGCTTCGCCATCTTTAGCGAAGTGGATATGAGCAGTGTTGAGGAGCCCCTCACCATCAACAATGTAGCCATCACCGCCTCGACAGCCGACGACGACTTCCTCTACAAGGCTTCGGGCTTCAATGCCACCGCCACCTATCTCGACGGCGACTTCAACAAGCGATGGGCAACAGAAGGATGGCGCACCCTCATCAACAACACCACCAAAACCTACGACCTCCGCAACGCCTATTCCCGCGCCAAAGCCTATTTCTTCGACCTCCCGATCACCGGCGCCAACGCAATGGACGACGGCACCCCCGGCGGTCTCCTCCAGATTCCGCAACCCGGAGTGAAACTCAACGTGAAGTTCAGCATCAACAACGAGCACTACAACTTCCCGCTCACCTTCACCCGCAGCGACAGCACGGTGAAAACCTCGTTTGACTGGTTGATGGGCTGCCGCTACACCTATTATATAATAATAAGGAGCCTCTACCCGTTTGAGATTCAGGTAACTGCGACCATCGAGCCGTGGGTAACCGTGAAATCAAACCCGATAGACACCGACTTGGAACAATAAACTACTCGAAATATAAAGATGAGACATTTTCAACCACATATCATAGCGCTGATACTTCCTCTACTTGCGGCGTGCAGCAAGGAGGAAATCCCCGCTATGCCCGAGACAGGCGACAGAGCGCAGATTGAACTGTCGATGAGCGGCGGCGCCGGCTCGACAGGCATCGAGGCACGCGACGGCTTCAATGCCGCCACTCGCATCGTCATGCGCATCCACTCGACCAACGGCACAGACAACCTCTACACCCGCACTGTTGCCAAAGCCGAGGCTGCCGGAAGCAAGGAATACAGCACCGTGACTTTCACCGGTGATTACCGCCGCTATTGGGACGATGCCCACGGCAGGGAGTCGCAACTCGCCGTGTATGCCGTGTCGCTCCCCGACCTCAACGACGAAGGCGCTCTCCCCGAGGACATCCTCCCCCGCCCCACCCTTTCCGGCACCAAGTTGTGGGGCACCGAGGCTACGATGAACAACCAGGTGAAATGGACTCTCACCACCGACCAAACCGGCTTGGTGGCAAAGCAAGACCTCACCTATAGCAACAACATCCGCGAGACAGGAGCCAACGGCGTGTATCGCTACGACTTCGGGGCAGGCAAATATGAGCCTGAGACCTATCCCGGCGATGCCAATATCGACGATCTCAACGATGGCGTGATGCAATTTATCGCCAACCCCGGCGGCACCGGCGGCAAATTCGACCACGGACACCTCATCTTCAAGCACTCCCTGTCACGCATCATCGTGAAACTCAAAAAGGGTGAAGGCTTTGCCGGCACATCGGCACCGTTTGAATTCACCAAGAGCGGTGAAAATGTAAAAATCAACAATATCACCCTCACCGATGAAAGCACCTATCTCGACATCACCGACGGCACATGGCACAACGCCCTGGCGGGCCAAAGCATCAAAAAGATGTCGGAACTCGCAACTCCCGATGCCGGCATCGACCGCCAACTCGTGGCGCAGGTAATCCCCGGCGACAAGTTTGCCGACGGAGGCTCCACCAAGCGCATCGAGATGGAAATCGACGATAACACCTACTATATCACCGACGCGATGCTCTACAACGCCTTCTCGAGCGCCGTTGGAGCGAAAATCGAGAGCAACAACCTCGTTTTCGAGCAGGGAAAGGAATATGAAATCACCATCACGGTGAGCAAGAAGCGCATCGACGACATCACAGCCACCATCGTGCCGTGGAGCAATATTGTGGGTCAGGAAATGACCGTAAACAACGCCTATATCAGCCTCGACCTCTACAACCCCACCGGCACAGCAATCAAAGGAGCCGGATATGACTTGCACATCTACCGCAAAAACGACCCCTCGGCAGAGATTTCAATCGACGGCTCATTCAGGCACTACGATTGGTACACCGGCTACGAGGAAGGCACACTCTCTTGGAACGCCGACCATTGGGAAACAGAATGGTTTTTCGAGAACAACAAGGCGTTCTACCACCTGCGCATGACCAATGTGGCTGCCGGAAGCGATAGCTACACCATCTCCACCGGCACGGAAGACACCTGGTGGGGCGCGCCGATGAAAAACGGAGCCTCGCTCGAATATGATTTCACCAACGACAACAAGGATCTCATCGACCCGAAAGACAACGGCGGCTACTCGTCGTCGCTCTACTGGGGCATCGGTGCCACCGAGGACCAAATAAAGATTACGATGCTCCACACCAAGTCGGACATCAACGTGGTGCTCAAAACCACCACCGGATCCGATGCCGTGAATCTCGACAATGCCGTGGTGAAGGTGGTACGCTCCTACACCGACGGCACAGTGGAACTCGGGCGTGGAATGGTGGTGCCCACAGGCTCTTTGAAAGCCGAAACAGCGCTCAACCGTCCCGGCACATACTACAAAACGCCAAGCACCGAAACAAATCCGTTCAACTTGCTATATATTCCGCAATCGCTGAAGCGCGGAAGTGCCGACAGCGACTATGTGGGGATAGAAATCCGCACTACCGACGGCAATATCTACAAGATAAACCGCCTCAGCGAGATAAATGTTGAAGGTTCAGCCACCCCCATCGACCGCTGGGTGCCCAACCACTCCTACACCTACACTTTCACCCTCACCAAGACCGGCATCAAGAACCTCACAGCCACAATCACCAATTGGAAGGAAGTGAATGCCGACGACACCCCGGTGGTAATCGAATAACACGCAAAAACAGCAACAAGATATGACACCAAACATCAAAAATATCACCCTCGCCGCTGCGACACTCCTCCTCGCCGCCTGCTCCGACACCCCCGACGCCCGCTACAGCGTGGGGAGCGAGGACAACGAAGTGCGCATCTCGGCAGGAATAGCCTCCTCGCCCCGCGGAATCGAAAGCCGAGCCGCTCTCGCCGGGCACTACGCCTTTACCGAGGGAACCTGCATCAACCTTCACGTGGAAGGCTATTGGGCAAGGAAATCTCCCGAAAGAATTGAGAAAATTGAGAAAACCGCGATATTCAAGGCTGCAAAAGATGCCGCCCCCGACGCCGACAATATCAACGCTATTTATTATCATTCGGGTGAGCAAATCTATTGGGACGACTTCGGAACCGCCGACCCGGATAACGCGGAAAACCGCAGTAAAGGTCTCGGCGTCCTCGCCGTGGCAATCGACCGAGTGACAACGGAGACAACAATCGCCGATAAAGCATGGCTGTCATCCGATGCCGCCACCGACTTGCCGTGGAGTGTTGCTACCGATGGTACCAACTCGTTTAAGAACGACATTCTCGTGGCAAACAACCTCTATGACGCCTCTTCGACATCGCCGCAAAAGCGATACACTTTCGATGAGCAGAAGGCGGCAACTCCCGGGGAATCGCTCCTCGATTTCAAGCATGTGCTGAGCAAAATCACCTTCGTGCTCACCGCAGGCAGTGGATTTCCCATTATTCTTGGCAACCCCGGATTTATCCACGACCCGGAAGTATTCCTCACACGAAACAAAACCGGCGAATCCAACCCGGAATGGTGCTACACCTCCGGCAAAATCAATATCAAAACCGCAACCGCCACTGCCGACCCGACATCGCTAAAAAAAGTGAAACTCGACGACATCGACAGGAGCGGCGCAAAATTCACTCATGAGGCAATTATCTACCCCGGCTCGCAATTCGGAGGAGAAGATGACGTTGTGGCTCAAATCAATGCAGACGGCAACATCTACTACGTTACCGCCAAGCAGATTCGCGCCGCAATCAAGGTCGATGCCTCTCATCCAGAAACATACAACACTTTGCCCGGCTATAACTACATCTTCCAAGTAACCGTCAACAAAACCGACATCAAAGTTACTGCCACAATCAGCGACTGGGAAACCGTAACAGCCGCCGAGGAGACTCCGAAAATCGTGGTGAGCGCCGATGTAGGCAAACAGGACGATAAAACAAAGACTCTCGATAAATTCCGCTTCTACCGCAACGAAGACGGCGCATCAAAAACAGGCAAATACATCGCCCTCGCCGATGCCGAGAACCCGCAAGCAAGAGACATTGCCGATGGCTCCACCATTTGGAATTTCTACAATGTGGATGGAAGCACACCGACACCGCTCTACTGGCCCAACCACACCACCCACTACTTCTTCCGCGGTGTTTATCCCTGCAACACAACGGTAACCGATGGTGGCGGCACAAGCACATATATCCAAGCCGAAAACGGCGCATTTGGCACAAGCACCTATTATAACCTCATGATTGGCGCTCCCGAAATCGCTTCCGGCACAAAGTGCGATAACCCCGACCACACTCCGGTGGATATGAGCACCGAAGGAATCTGCGCGCGCACCGGCAAAATCAACCTCAATTTCCGCTACATGATGGCGCAAGTGGAGGTGAAACTCACAACCACAACCGGCGATGACAAGGTGATTCTCGATGGCAACACCACAGTGGAATTGGTCAACACCATCACAAGCCGCCGGATCTATCTCGGCACCCGCTCAATAGGCGATGAATCGCCCAACCGCGAAACATATCGGATGACGCAGCAGACCGCAGATGTGAAGGTGTTCCACGATGCAATCGTGCCACAAAGGCTTCCCAATGAAGTGCAACTCAAAATCACAGTGAAAAACGGCACGGAATCTGATGTTTACTACGCTGTCGTGAACAAAATCAAGGTGAGCGGAGACGACATCACTGAGTGGGAGGCGGGAAAGCACTATGTCTATACCCTCAACATCAAGAAAACAGGCATTTCCGTTACCGCAACTATCACCGACTGGACGACAGCGGAAGGCTCCGATGACATTTGGCTCTAAACAGAAAATCAAGATAAGATAATGAAAATAGCACAACATATTATCCTTGCCGGGGTTGCGGCACTCGCCGCCGGTTGCTCCAACGAGCCGACAATCGACACATTGTCGCCCGATGGCACCCCCACCCCGCTCGTAGTGTCGGCAACACTCAACGACGCACCGCAGTCGCGCGCCCACGACAAGACATTCGAGGCAGGCGACCAACTTCTTACCTACATCCGCCACGTTGTGGATAAAGGCTCCGGGAACTACAAAAGCATCGCCGCCGACCAAGCGCCGCGCCTCGTTACGTTGAAGGTGAACAGCAAGTTCACGATGACTCCGGAGGATGCCGACACCGAATGGACTTCCTACCTCACCATCGATGGCGGACTCTATTGGGACGATTTCAATGACTCAAGCGATCCCAAAACCGACTTGCGCACCGCCAACCACTACCTGCAATCGTTCTACGGCTACTGCTACAACGGCGGCACGCCATCGACAGCGCTTACAGAAGCCACCGGTGTACTCTCATGGACACTTCCACAGAACTTCGATGAAAGTGCGATGAAGAGCAACGACCTTCTATGGTCGCCCACACAGCCGGTTATCTCCTATAAGCACGACGCCGGCACTCGCGGCACACTCACAGTGCCCTACACCCACGCAATGAGCAAATTCACCATCGTGGTTACTGGCGGAGAGGGATTCGCAGCAGGCGACCTCGACGCCACAACCGCAACGCTCCAAAATATGCTCAAAGAGGCGACTTTCACAGCACCAAACGGCGGATATGCACCCACCGCCGACACATGGGCTACAGTCGGAATGTATCTTGCCGGGAAATCGGGGCTTACCAACACCTACACCGCCCTCGCAATCCCCGGACGCGTGCTCACCACCGGTGAGACGCTTGTCGTTATCGACAAAGCCGACGGCAACAAGTATGAAATCAAACTCACCGATGCCATCCTTACAGCATGGCGCGCGCAACTCGACGGCGGCAAAAAAACCCTGCCGGGAGTGAACTATCAGCTCACCGTCACTATCAACAAGCAGAAAATCGAGGTGATTGCCAAAATCACCGATTGGACCGATGTCCTTGCCACCGGCGATGCCGAAATCAAATTCGACAGCGACATAACCGACAGCGGAATCGTTGGCGACACATTCACCGAGGGGGATGAAATCGACATTTTCCACAACCCGGCTCTCGCATCGCTCACCCGCACCACCACAAGCACCCTCACCGGAGGGACTTGGGTGAACGACCCGCAAATCTATTGGAAAAACGGCTCCACAGCCTACTATTTCCGCGCGCTCACCGAATATGACCGGGCATCGGGCAAATATGTAACCGTTTCGGGCAGCAACGCCATCGCCGAGGCTCATGACCTCCTGTGGGGCACAACTGCGGCTCATCTCACCTACTCCGAGGGAGCAGCCATCAACCCGCGCACAGGCGATGTCCCGCTTGAGTTCAGCCACGTTATGAGCAAAATCACCGTGAAACTCGCCACCCCCGCAGGCGATGCAGGCGTTGTCCTCGACGGTGCTCTCATCACTATCAACGGATTGCACACCGACGGCACTGTGGATATCACCGATGGCTCAATCACCCCTGGCTCCACTATCGGCGATATCACCGAATTTGCCTCGGCAACCCACCCTGTTTCAGGAAAGACATCGCTCGACAACTATGTGGTAGTGCCGCAGACACTCGGCAATGAAATCATCCTCAAAATCAGGCTCGCCAACAACACCACATATAGCATCACACTCAACACCTGCTGCGTGGAAGGCACCTCAACCCCAATCACAGCCTGGGAGCAGGGGAAACACTACATCTACACCATCGGTGTGGCTAAAGAAGGCATCAAATTAATCGCCCTCGTGAAGAAGTGGAAAGAGGTATTAGGCAGTGGCGACGCAACACTCGACTGGGACTGATATGAACAAGAAATTATACATATTATCCGCAACTATCCTGCTCCTCTGCGCTTGCAACCGCAGCGATGAGCCTCGGCAGGAGGATATTACCGGCAATCCGGTGATGTTCAGCGCCGGCGACAACACCATGTCGCGCGCCATCCCCTACCTCGGCGAAACAGGCAGGTTTGTGTGCCGCATGTATTACATCAGCAGCGCCGACCCGGGGATTACCGATTTCGACGACACCCCCATAACAGCGTGGCTCAAGGTGAACAACGCCTTCGGTAACTCGGTGTATCGCAACAACCTTTTCAATACCGACGAGGGGAATGCCGAACTCTTCGACAAGAACAATTTCGAGAAAATGGCAACGATGTTCTACTGGCAGAACCGTAAAGACCACGCATTCTTTGCCTACACCGACCTCAACCGCACTTTCGACCCAAACTACAAGTGGGGCGACACTCGCAACGACCTCCGTTTCGACGACCCCGACCCATATATCCTCACCGAAACCACCGCAGAGGAGACAAAAAACTACAGCGGCAAAGTGTTTGACCTCACCACCACAGGGAAAGCCTCGATAGCACAGCAGCCCGACCCGGCACAAGCCCTCACAATCATGTACCCCGCCGGCGCGACCCCCGAAGCCAACCGCGTTGACCTCGTATTTCGCCACTGCTTCTCGCAAGTGCAGGTAAACATCAAGGTGGGCGCATCGAGCGGCATCACCGAGAGTCTCAAGGCTGAAAATATCACCAAAATAGAGCTCCTCGGCGTTGCAGAAGAGGCTTACACCTACTACGACCTCGACACCAAGGCACGCACATACCACGTCCCCACCTACAAGCAAGTGGATTTGAGCAAATACACCGAAGAGCAACTCAGTAACAACGCTTTCGGAACCGCTATCCAAATGTTTGACATGGGTGAGGAGAACTATGCGCCCGGATATCTCAAGTCGTTCAACATCATCGCATTCGGGCATCTTCGCGCCATCCGCATCTATTGGTATGAGCCGGATGAGGCGAAAATCGAGCATGTCGTTACCTACGTAATTCAAGACAACAATCTTATAAACCTCAAAAGTTCCACACGATATATCCACAACCTGGAGTTGCGCCGCGGCACCCTTGCGGTGATTCGCCCCGAAATCCTCCCCTGGGAAATCGGCGACACCTACAACAATGTGCCGGGAACAATCGAGGGCGGTGAAGATGATTAAAAACGACTGAAATGAAGATTTTGCGAAAATACATATTACTCCCACTTGCCTGTGCGCTCGCAGCCCTCGCTTCGTGCAACGACAACATCGATGCACCGGGCAACGACGACACTCCCGACCTCACCGGCGAGGCTGTGATGTTCACCACATCGCTCCCGAGACAGGCGAGCGTGATGTCGCGCGCCGGAGAAACCGCCGACGACGCACTTATCGGCTCCTACTCTCCGATGAGCGAACTCTATCGCCTCAACATCCAAATGTATGAGCAAAGCGACCCATCGACCCCAATCGGCTCCGGCATATACTACCCCGGTCAAAGCAGCGACGACGGCACCCTCGACACCTCCGAGAATCAACCGCTCCGCTGGCAAGACAACGTGAAAAACTACGGTTTTGAAGCCACCGCCGGCACCGACAACCTGCAGCGAGACCAAACAAGCAAGGAAAATTGGCTTGAGCAAGACCGATTACATGGCTACGCCTTCGAGCCGGTGAAAGACAATGGTGGAGTAGCGATAGACAACATCGACGCGCTCAATTTCCACACCTCGCGCGACTGGTTTGCCTACAACAAAGTGTGGATGACGCAGACCGGCATCATCGACGCCAACGACGCACGCAAAGTGCCCCTCTTCCTCACCCATCAGCGCGCCTACATCACCGTGCGCCTCAAAGCCGGCGAGGGTACACCGCGTGAAGATGTCGATTTCGCCACCGCAGGAGATAAAATCGTTACCGAAATCTTCAGTTACAACGCTTCAGGCGAAATTGAATCGTTCGACGGAGCCACCCCCACAAGCGATGGCGTGAAACCATGGCTACAAGCTTGCAACATCGACTATAGCAAGGATGTGAATGGCGAAGCCGAAACTCGCCAAGGTGTTGAATACCACGCCATTGTCGAGCCTCACAACTACCTCGCCAATGCCGACACCCATAGAATCTGCAAAATCTCTATCGCCGGACAGAATTTCTCATTCTATGCCGGAAACGACGACCGATATGCCGACTACCAAAACGGCGTCGAGCCTGCCAAGACCGAAATGGAGGCTTATAACCTCAAGGCGGGCGACCACCTTGTGATTACAGCCATCCTCTCGCGCGCCACCCGCAAAGTGCTCATCACCGCCTATGTCGAAGACTGGACCGAGGTGGTAACTTCGAGCGTGTGCGATGACTTCGGACTCAACGGCGACCCGATTACCATCCAGAATCGCGAAGAACTCATCGACTTCCTCTCCGACCCAGAGAAGAACAAAGCCGGCAATGTGGCTATCGTGAGCGCGACAAGCATCGCACTCGACACCGAGAGCGACCCGTGGAGCAACCATCAATACGACCTCAACTGCTCAATCAACCTCGGTGGCTGCACATTCACCACATCGTCGCAATTCCTCAACGACATTGCCTCCACCGGCAGCCTCGTGTATGGAAACATCCACCTCAGCGACAACAGCACAGTTACAACTGCTGTGTGTAACAAGAATTACGGCAGCATCGAATATGTGCAAGTGTCAGGCGGAAAGAACGCCAAAGCGACTACCGCCGGCATCGCCGTAGTGAATTACAACGGCATCAGCAACTGCACCTCGTCGATCCCGGTTATTGCCGACGGAAGCAGCCAATACATTGGCGGTATCGCCGCCCGGTCGGTCTATGAAACTGCCGACGATGCTATGCTCCCCATCATCTTCAACTGCACCGCCTTGGAGGATGTCCACATCCCCAATGGGGTCGATAACGTGTTTGGCGGCGGCATTGTAGGGCTTGCAGCAGGGCGTGTGTTCAACTGCACATACGAATATGGCGTTTCACTCCTTGAAAAATTACGCCAATCGGGAGGTAAACCCATCATGCTCAACATCATAAACACCGAAAGCACCGATTTCGGCAAAAATCTCGAAGCCTACAACAATCAGTGGCCCACAAAAGACACCAACGACATAGGAGTGCATAGCACGGTGAATGCCAACATCCGCTCTATCAACCTCTTCGATGGAATGATCGACTGCCAAGAGGAGCTGTATGAAGTGGTGCAAGGAGATGCGGCAATACTCAACCTCGCCGACAAGCGCTACCGCATAAGCGGCGACTTCTCGGTGTCGAGCGACAACGGCTGGCTTCTCAAAATGGAATCCTCGTCGGGATATGATGTGAGATGTGAAATCGACGGCAATGGACGCACCATCACCCTCACCGGCGAAAAAGAGATTGAATATCACGATGAAGCAGGCAGTGCCTCCACCACACTGAAAAGCGCCCCGATGCTTTTCAACCACATCTACGGCACCGTGCACGATATGAACATCTATTGCGAGAAGTCGCTTTATGGTGTTCCCAAATACGATTCCGAATGGAACAACACCTACAACGACGGTTGCGGCACTATCGCCTATTCGGTCGATGGCGGCAAATTGTCGAACATCGACGTGTTTGGCGCCGACGGGGTGTTTGTGCAAGCCGGCTCGCCTGGCGGACTCGTGGTATCGGTTCACAACGAAGGCACCATAGAGGATTGCCGCTGCTTCCTGCAGGTGAAACAGCATCTTGTGAAATCCACCGAAGCCGCGCGTTTCTTTGGCGGCGGCATCACTTCGATGGCTACTCAAGCAAAAATCACCCGCTGCATCTATTATCCGCTCTCCGACTCGAAATCGATTTCTTCCGACTACACAGGCACCAACGGACGCGTGTATCTCGGTGGCATCGTGGGTGGTCTCCGCATCTACGACGGCAAAATCCCGGCAATGACCATCTCGGACTGCTCAAGTTGGTTTAAATGCCCTCTCGGAGGCGGAGAGACCAACAACGGCGCTCGTCGCAACGGCGCGATTATCGGCACCTCCTGCTATCTCGACGGCACAGACAAAACCGGCACCACCGATTGTCAAGGCAACTGGTGGCTCGGCAGCTCTGTCGGAGCAGGTCGCTGGCTCACATCCGAGTCTGCCGCAATAGGCACCAAGAATGCGGTTACACCACAAACTCCCATAGTCCCAACAATTAACTAATGTGATATGAGACATTTTCCAATATATATTCTATTTATTGCGCTCCTCGCTTCTTGCTCGGAAAACACACCAAATCCGGGGAAGCAGGAGGATGAATCCGATGTTATCAACGTGGGAGGCATCACCGGCGATGAACTCACGATAAGTGTGGAGCCGTCGAGAGCGGTAACACAAGACGCCGAAACCGTGGATTGGCTCATCGACCCGCTTTTCGACGGCTTCGACATAGCATACTACCTCAAAGGGAAGCCCTCCGACATGCGATTCGCCCGCTTGCAACTCGTAAAGGCAGGTGACGGCAGCGGCACTCCGCGTTATGAAGTTACCGAGGAGGGTTACGCCAAATACAACTTCTTCCAATATGACGACGCAGGAACGCTCACCACAAAAAAGGCGAAATGGTTGAGCAATGGTGTGCACATTTTCCGCGGACACTATGTGCCGGAACAAATCCGGGAAGAAAATGCCTCCGACGACCTGAGCGCCGACCAAAGCGATGATTCCGAAGGCGCCACACCGGGAAACTACACACTGCTCAAGCGCTACCTGAGTATGCCCGCCAACTGCGAAATCGCAGCCACCGTGGGGCGCATCAAACTCCCATTCCACCATCGCCTCGCTCGTGTGAATATCTTCATCCTCATCGACCCCGAAATGGGCGATGACGTTACCCTGAAGGGGTACAACCTTGACGAGAACGGCATCGACGACCCCAAAACCACTGAGCTACACCTCGGCAACGTGAAAGTGCTCGATTATGTCGAAGCCACTGTTGTCGATGGCAAAACATCGTTCAAGCCACACTGGAAAATCGAGCGTAACATAATCCCGCGCCACTTTGGGGAGGTGGGGAGCCTTCGCAGCGACGGCTCCGCCATCGATGCAGAGCACTTCATAATCTACACCTCTACCGCCGACAAAACCACCATCTTCCCGAGCGAAGAAACGCAATGGACTGAAATCGGAAAAGCCTTCGAGGACGCATATAAGAAATACCTCAAAGACAAAGGGATTGCCGACCCCACCAAGGAGCAGAAACGCGATGCCAACGAATATGCCGCAGGCGTTACCGGCTACACCCGCACTGTCTATGGCAAAGTGCCGGTGTATGTGGTTATCGTGCGCCCCACCTACACCTCGGCGGCAAATGTGATGTATGACGAAGACCCATCGATTTCGGAGGCAGAGACAAACAAAATCGACTTCACACTCACCCTCAGCAACGGACTCGAATATGACAAGGAGTTTGTGTTCGACCTCGATGCCAACTACCAGACAGCTGTGTATCTGCGCATCAACCGCGAGCAAATCGACTATAACAGTTCCGGCTCGGAGGAATGGAAAAGCAACGATGATGCCGACGGCTACTACGGCGTGAACAACGGCAATGGCAACACCCTCTCGATGGCGGGTAGCGGCTGGCAACGCGCCTACCGCAACTCGAAAGGGGATGGACCGAGCAACATCACCGACGGTAGCGACTACGACGAAAACGGAGAGAAAGACCACATCGCAGGCGAGGACGGACAATACATCTCTGACGAGAAGTGGATTGAACGCTTTGCACAAGCAGTGCAGGACGGCGAGCATCACGGCGATTACTTCGTGCTCGACAAAGACATAACAATCGATGGCGAATTGCTCCCCACACCGTTTGTCTTCACCGGACACCTCGACTGCCGCGGACACTCTATCACCATCACCGGGCGCGAACGCCTGTTTGACGGACTCAACGGCATCTACACCACCGCCCAAGAGAACGCCGCCGACCCGACTACCGTTACCTGGGAGGCAAATGTGCACAAAGAGACACGCGGCGACAACACCTACTGGGTGCCCACCATCGGCTATCGCGCCGAAGTGCTCAACGCCATTGTCTCGGGAGCCGCGCTCTTCAAGAGTGGCTACACCACCGGCAGCGACCCGGCGGCTGATGTGTCGGGAAATGTGTATAACTGCACCGACAAAGACGGAAAAGTAACAGATTTCAACCTCGGAATCCCAACATATTGACGAAATGAAACATCTACTATACATCCTATCGGCTTTTGCGCTACTGGCAGCGTGCAACGACGACATCGACGTGGAGTCGCGCCTCGACAACAACCAAGAGGCTCTGCTCGGACGCGCTGTCAACTTCAACGCAAGCATCGCCGACGAGTTCACCGCGCGCGCTTCCTATGACAACTCGGGAGCGTTTAACCACGACGATATGCTCGTTATCTACCGCCAATATTCCAACGACGGCGGAACCACATTCGACGAGGAGAACACAGCCTACCGCGTGTATCACTACAAGGCGGTGTATGCCGGCAACACCAACATCCTGCTCAACACCGAGTGGGTGGTGAATCCGGGCAAGATAGGTTCAGATGGCAAAAACGCCGGCACACGAGCACAATTTGTGCAAACCGAAGCCGACTCGCTCACCTGGGATAACGGCAAGACAGTGCGTTTCCGCGCGTGGGGTCTCAGCAACCTCGCCGGCGCTCTCGGTGCCAACAGCTGGAGCGATTTCTACCCCGATTTCACGATGGCAGACTGGGTTTCGTCGTCGGGACCATCGCAGAGTATTCCGTTGTCGCTTCGCCACCTCGGATGCCGAATGGGATTCACCCCCTACCCCGGAAACAAAATCCACTCGGTGGAGATTTGCCTCGATGCCGCCGACTACAAGCGCATCGACAACTCCGACTCGATGATTAACGACCAAGAGGAATCGGAACGTAGCGACGAAGAGGCGCAAGCGATGGCAGATGCCGTAAGGGCTGCATACGAACGATTGTGTATGCCTGGCGGTATCGACCTCACCCAGCGACGCCTCAAGGCTATGTCAGTTGCCTATTACAACAGTAAGCAGGTGTCGGAAATCGAGCGCGAAGAGAGCCAGGCAATGATGATTTCGTTTGACGAACTCACCGGGGCTGAAATAAAGACACAGGCACAGCGCCCGGTGTTCACCCAAAACGATGTGAATTTCTACAGCATCTCCATCCCCTACGATATGAGCACCGACAACCCAATCAAGGGTGAAATCCTCACTATCCCGCCATACACCCGCTTTAGGATACGCATCAGCGATGTAAACAACGGTGACGGCGCGCAGACAGGCGGATTTGAAGGCTCATACCACATTTTTGCACTCGACGACCTCGATAACCCGCTATTCGAGCAGGGATTGCACTTGTATTCGGGCTACAGCTACATTTTCCAGGTGGGTTACCACTACGGAAAATTCTCGGTTGATGTCCTCCCGACATTCTCTTGGACCGAGCAGGACGCTACGGCAAGCGATTTCACCGACACTTCATCGTCACTCACATCCGAAACCAACTATGACTGGTGGACCAACGCCATCGAGGATGCGATTTACCGCTCCATGGCGCTCCACGAGGAATACAGTCCGAAATTCGAGATAAGCAGCGAGCGCGATTTCCTTTCGTTTATCAAACTCGTGAACGGAACGGCAGATTCTCACACCGGGACGCTCTTGAGCCAATACCGCAGCATCACCAATCCCGACAACGGCTTGAATTACTGGTGGTATGACCCCGACAACCTCCGCAATGCCGAGGGAGACACCATCTGGGTGTCGCACGCAGAGGCGAAAGAGAAAGGTTACATCTTCTACAAGCGCTATATCCCCGGCGAGGGAGACCGCGCAGCCTACGTTACCGAGTCTTATCTCGAAGGGGCTTTTTCGTTCTATAGCGACATCGTGAACCGCGCTTTCACCGTAACACTCACACAGGATATCGACTTCGGCGACTGCGAAATCCCTGTCGTGGGCACTGCCGAGAACCGGTTCAAAGGGAAATTCAGCGGCTATTACGGCGGCGAGATACACGCGCTCAAAAATTTCTCGGTGGCTTCGGGATATGTCTTCGACTATACCAACGGCAGTGTAATCAGCAACCTTGTCATCGAGAGTTACCACAAGGCGGGCATTGTGAAAGACGGCTACAAGACATCGATTATCGGTGTGGCGGTGAATGCACCATCGCCCGGCGGTGCTATCGCATCGAAAATCTACGGCACAGCGGCATCGCCATGCTACATTATAGGTTGTATCCACACCAGCGACTCCTCTATCGACACTCCGGGAGCACTTGTGGATATCGGCGACTACTTCAAGATGTGGGGCTGCATGAACACCACGGCAGACATCTCCGGCGGCGCGCTTCTCGGCGCATACGAGAACAATTCAAACCCATTCCTGGCACAACAGTCCAATCCGCTCAAGCTTGTGTGGGGCAACTGCATGTGCAACTACTACGACACCGAAAAATCGCCCTCGGCAACCGCTGTGGGGGGATATGCCGACGCGTATGCCTACAACGAGTATGTGCGCGGAGCGCGGTCGCATGTTTTGTGCGCCAAGACCGACAACATCATCTCCGCTGCCGAGTATGACCGCATCTCCGACCCGCAGCAGAGAGCAGAATTCTACGGCATTGCGCCGTGGAAGGCGATGAATTGCGCAATCCACGAGTATAACACCACCACATTTGGCAAGAGCAACCCCTGCCGAGTACACTACGAGCAGAACACGACGGGCTACAACCGCCGTTATCCCGTTCTCAAGGTTGGAGTGCCCGATGCCTCACAATACAGCGATGTGCTCAAATGACAACCACCGACTAAACAAAAGATATGATGAACAAGACACTACAATACATATTTCTTCTGGTGGCGGCTGCGCTTCTCGGCGGCTGTGCCTCGCAGAATGAACCACAGCCCGAGGAGAAGGTGTTTCGGGTAACGAGCAGCATCGCCCCGTTTGCCGGGGAGGATATGGCTCGCGTGAACACCGAGGGGACCGCCTTCACCATCGGCGACCTCATCCGCATCAAGATTATATGCCCCTTTGTGTCGGGCACGCAAAACGGCGAGACCACCTGGGGCAACACCTACGACGCATTTTGGCTCCTGAAGTGGACCGGCTCATGGGGTCCGCTCGACGGCAGCGAGAAATTTGACATCAACGGCGACTCGAAATATAGCGGTTCGTCGAATATCAACGCTCAAATCGAGGCGCAAAACACCCCCTACGTCTATACAGCCTCAACCTGGGCTACCGAGCAAAAGTTTATCAACCCCAACAACAACAGGGTGGTGCTGCAATACACCCCGCTCTTTTTTGCCGACCAGTCGCGCGAGGAGAATTACCGCATTTCCGACATCCTGTGGGCACAGACCTACATGCAAACCGGCACGGAATATGTCCACTTGGAGTTCCGACATGTGATGGCGGCGCTGCGCATCACCCTCGACGGGAATATCGGCGCTATCTCTGACGACGCTATCCTCACCCTCGAGGGGATGCCCGACATCGACCGCTGCGAGATTGTGGTGGGCGACTACTACGCGAGCCTCAGCAAGGTGAACAGCGACTACGGCTATCTCCAGAAGCACTCATGCACCAAGGAGATGAACGGCAAGGTGCTCGGAATCGGTGTTAACGACGAGGCTGCAGGCATTGCAAAAACCGTGGCAATGGCAGATGTAGCCAAAACCGGCATCTACACCGCCTTGAATGTCGGCTCCAAGAGCTACCGCATCATGGTGCCCCCCTGTGTGCTCACCGACAACGCCGTGTTTGTGCTCCGCGACGGCAACCGCCGCTTAAAGTCCACCCTTGAGCAGAAGACATTTGCCGAAGGCACCCTTTATAACGTAACAATCACTGTCCCAACAGAATAAATAGTGTATGAAACGCAAAATCGCCTACATATTATCCGCCATATCGCTCATCGCACTGCTCCCCGCTTGCTCCGACAACACTCCGGAGCAGAAAATCGGCGATGAAACCCCGATAACCGGCATCATCGCCACCCTCGGCGACGCCGACGAAGCTCGCGCCAATGTGAGCCTCAAAGATGAGGAGTATATCGGTCGCAAAGACTTTGCCGACGGCGACAGAATCATCTTCACCAAGATATGCCGCACAGTCAATCCCATCGATGTGTTCACCTACTCTGACATAGAGTGGCTGCGCACATCGGGAAGTTGGTCGCGCTTGAAAGATGACGGCTCGCCGGAGCGAATCTATTGGAGCGACGCCCTCAACAGCCACACTTTCATCGCCTACAGCACCCCCAACCAATTGGGTGCAGGCGAATTTGACTGGGAGCTGCGCGCCGACGGCAAATATTACGGCACAATCGGGGCGAAAGAGAACGCCACCGACAGCGTTTCGTTCTCGAGCATCTACACCGCCGGGGCTATCAACCCCGCCGACAGCGGCGCGATAAAACTCCGCAAGGAGGACCTTGTGCTCCACTACAGCACCGACATGCATGCCCAGCCGAGCGGCTCCATCGCCTTGGTGCAGTTTCGCCACGCCTTGAGCTATGTGCAGGTGGCTGTGGGCATCAACGGCTTCTCTGCCGGCGCAGCCACCGAGGACAACAAGTCGCGCGTGTGGGGCTTGACGATTCTCAACCAACCGGTGGAATATTGCTGGGATGGGATGAGCAACAAGGCTGAGCCTGTCGAGGGGAGCGTAACCAAAGATTTCAAGGCTTGCTGCTTCAATCCTGCCGGAAAGAATGTGAACCAATATCGCCAATTCACATTCAATTCGCTCGCGGTGCCCACCACGGCAAGCGGACGCAATTTCCAAGTGCGCTTCATGGTTACCTACCCCGACCCGCTGAGTCCGACGACCAAAACAATAACCCGCGCCTACACCGCCCAACTCGATAATCTCGTGCTCCCCGCCGGGAAGCGCACCACCATCAACATTCAGTTGAACCACAAGAACGAGTCGATGACCGTGGGCGCAGTGTTTGGCGACTGGGAGGACCATCAGACCATCGACGATGGGAACCTCACTAAGAAATCCACCTTCCTCACAACCACCGACCGCTCCACCATCAAAACCCACAACGAGGTGAACACAGCCGACGATGCCACATGGCTATACACCCCCACCGACAGCGAAGGGAACCCGCTGAAGGATGCCAATGGTTGGGATATCATCTACGACATCTACGGCAACGATGGCTACACCATCGGAAACGCCTACACCATAAGCACCGCCGAGCAACTCCTCGCTTTTGCCTACGAGGTGAACGAGGGGATGACGTTCCGCGACAATGGTGTCGGCTCTATCAAATATATCCGCCTCGATGCCAACCTCACCTTGCAGCCGAAACTCTACACCAATGTGAGCAAAATCACCGAAACCGAAAAAGCCGGTCTTGTGGAATGGATTGGCATCGGCGACAGCACTCATCCCTTCAATGGTGTGTTCCTCGGCTACCGCCGCCAGATTAACAACCTCTATGGCAAGCCGCTCTTCGGCAATGTGGATAATATCGCGGTGATTGAGCGTCTTGTGCTCACCAAAATCATCGAGGTGAACGGCAACGGTGCCATCGTCGAGGAGAACAAGGGCACTATCGCCGCCTCGATTCTCGAGGGTAACGTAACCGGCACCCAGAAGCACGCAGGTAGTATCGTAGGCACCAATTCGGGCATCATCATCTCCTGCTGCCACACCGGCGACGTTAAAGCACCCAACTACATCGGCGGAATCCTCGGCAGAAACATCGACAAAGGGATCGTGCTCGCCTGCTTCCACACCGGCGCCATCACAGCCACAGCCCCTGGCGCCGAAGGCACACACATATCGGGAATCGTGGTGGAGAACGGCGAGAATGCTATCATCCGCGGATGCTACTACAACAGCGATTTCCTCACCCCCACCGATTCATCGGGTTCGCAGGGGAAAAACACCATAGAAATGCAGGTGGAAGGGTTTGTAACCACCATCAACAACGACATCCAGGCGTTCTACGACGATTACAAGGACCGCCCCATAATTCCGACCAACCTTCTTAACCGATTACTGTATTATAAATACACCTACTACCCGGCATCCTACCCTGTCCCCTAGGAGCATCTCGGCAGCAAAGATACGGTGGACGAATGTGGTGTGCGCGCAAATCGCGCCAAAATCGTCGAGTTAACCGAAAATTAACGCAGCCGGGCGGCGGTAGGATGGCAGGGATAGGGCCAATAGGGCGAATAGGGCTAATGGGCATAGCGCTGCATAAGCAGCGCAGCAACCTCGCTCCCACCGCGCTGCGTAAGCAGCGCAGCAACCGAGGCGGCGAGGGCGTCCACCGCGACTGCGGACAGCCTCGCACCGCCTCCGGGGTGCGATTTGGGGGCAACCTTCACCCGTCCCCGCATGTCGCCGACACCCCGGTCGGCGAAATACGGGGCTACGCACAGCTGCCACCACCTGCCGGGGTGGCGGATTACTTCGCCTTCTGTCATCATCGCACCACCGCGCAGCCTTCGGTGGAAGCCACACACATCATCGCACCACCGCGCCGCCATAGGCGTGCCTGCTGGTAGCACCATGGTCCGTCGGACGAGTCAGACCAGTCGGACAGGTCAGACAGCATTGCAATGCAACTCCGCCGCCGGCGGATTACTTCGCCTTCTGTCATCATCGCACCACCGCGCCGCCTTCGGTGGAAGCCACACACATCATCGCACCACCGCGCAGCCATAGGCGTGCCTGCTGGTAGCACCATGGTCCGTCGGACGAGTCAGACCAGTCGGACAGGTCAGACAGCATTGCAATGCAACTCCGCCGGCGGCGGAGAGAGTTGCCTCCGAGTGGTGCAATGCGGCACGCGGTAGCGCATGGTGAGGTGGCGCGGAGGTGCGGTACGGCATGGCGTGGCGCGAGCGGCGGAGCGTGGTGGTGCGGTGCAGCGCGGTGCAGCGTGGCGCGTCGTGGCGCAAGGCGAAGCTGCGAGGGTGGCGGCACGCGGTAGCGCGATGCGGTGATGTGCACGATGTGGAGATGATGACCGGAGGCGGACATTTTCGCTACCCCGCGAGGGGTTGCAGCTGTGCGTAGCCCCGTATTTCGCCGACCGGGGTGTCGGCGACATGCGGGGAGCGGCGGTGGGCGTGTATATCATCGCCACCCCGGAGGTGGTGGCAGGCTGTCATCCGCTCAGCGGCGGCGGGGCGGATAAATGAAAGGAGCACGCCGTGGGGGCGTGCTCCAGGGAAAGTATGTTAATTATGTATTACTTCACAACAACTTTGCTAACTTGGTTGCCGACTTTCACGAGATAGAAGCCGGGGGCTACTGCGATAGAGGCGTTGTCGGCGTTGATTGCGCGTACCATCTGTCCGTTGGCTGTATAAACCTCGATAGCGGCTTGTGCTTCGCTGCTTACGTTGATTGTGCCGTTGGCTGCAAATACTGTTGCATTGGCTGTCTCTACCGATTCTACACCTGTAGAAACATCTTCAGCTGAAAGCGCATTAAGTTCAAGTGTTTCACCATTCTTAACTACGATACCTGTGAAACTGAACCATTTTCCGGTAGTAACAGCGCCTGAGTAGTTAACTGTCATTTCAACAGGATCTACAGTAATTGTTGTTTCTCCGATTTTTACATCTTCTGAACTTGCTGCCGATTTAAGTGTTACTTTGCCACCGTCGGCTGCTGCTACATAGCCTGTTACATGGCAATATTCGCCTGCTTGAGGAGCAACAAGCCAAACGTATTTAACGGCGTTTACGTCTTTGCCAATATTGAAGTTTGCTACGCGAT
>SFER01000163.1 GCA_004557195.1 Bacteroidales bacterium
AGAGATAGTCGCCGAGAACCCCGGTGCTTTTGAATTGACAAAAATTTTAGGTCAATAATCTTGTCCGCGAGAGCCGTTTTTTGCCGACTCTCGTTTTTTTGTGCCTTTTCGTTCCGTTTTTCTCCCTTTTGTATTATCTTTGTGCTATGGAAATTACTAATAACATTATCAAAATGGTCGCTTCGCTCGATAAAAAGAAATATCGGGTGGAAAATGGCGTTTTCGCAGTCGAAGGCACGAAGGCTGTCCGCGACACTTGGGACTATTTCTCTTGCCGTATGATTATTGCTACAAAGCAGTGGTACGATTCTTTCGGTCATTCGGGTCATCTCGGCAAGATTATGTTCGCTTCCAAGGCTCAGCTGGAGCGTATGTCGCATTTCTCGACTGCTTCCGATGTTATCGCCATCTACGACCTCCCTCAATATGAAATCAATCCTTCGGAGATTCGCGAAGGGCTCACTATCGCCCTCGACAACATTCAAGACCCGGGAAATCTTGGCACGATTATCCGCATCGCCGATTGGTTCGGGATTAAGAATATTGTTTGCAGCGACACAACGGTAGATGGGTTCAATCACAAGGTGGTTCAGGCGACTATGGGCGCGATTTCGCGCGTGAAGGTGCATTATGTCGATTTGGAGGATTTCCTCTCTCAAGATTGGGGTGTGCCTGTCTATGGCACCTATCTCGATGGCGAGAATATCTATCAATCGACTCTCTCTCCATCGGGTATTGTGGTTATGGGCAACGAGGGGAAGGGGATTTCTCCCGTTCTTGCCGATTGCATCTCCCACCGTTTGCTCATCCCTTCCTATCCTCCGGGTGTCCCCACATCCGAGTCGCTTAATGTCGGTGTGGCTACTGCCATCACGATAGGGGAGTTCCGTCGCAGGTCTTTTATAAAATAATCGCTTATGGCTAAACTTAAATCCACTTTTTTCTGCTCTAATTGTGGCAACGAGTCGCCGAAATGGGTCGGTAAATGCCCCGTTTGTGGCGAATGGAACACTTATGTGGAAGAGAATGTTGTCGCTAAGCCTGCCAAGCGACATTCTGCGCTTGTAGCCGACGGCTCGCATGTGGCTCCGGTGCGAGTGGGCGATGTCGAGTCTGTGGAGGTGAAGCGCATTGTCCTGCCGAGCGGTGAATTGAATCGGGTGCTTGGCGGCGGACTTGTTCCCGGCTCGATTATTCTCATCGGTGGTGAGCCGGGTGTGGGAAAATCCACCTTGGTCCTCCAGAATATGCTCCGTATGCGCTCGCGCAAGGTGCTTTATGTCTCCGGTGAGGAAAGTGTACAGCAAATCAAACTCCGTGCCGACCGCATCGGCGGCGAAACAGGGGAGTGCTACCTTGTGTGCGAGACTTCCCTCGAAGCGATTTTCTCTCACATCAAAAATTTCTCCCCCGATATCCTCATTATCGATAGTATCCAGACAATAGCCACCGATGCTCTCGAATCGGTTGCCGGTAGCGTAGGGCAGGTGCGCGAGTGTGCTGCCGCACTTCTCCGTTACGCCAAGGAGTCGGGCACACCGGTCGTCCTCGTCGGGCACATCAATAAAGAGGGGAGTATTGCCGGACCTAAAGTGCTTGAACATATTGTCGATGCTGTGCTCCAGTTTGAAGGCGACAGCCACTACATGTACCGAATCCTTCGCGCCATAAAAAACCGCTTTGGTAGCACCAGCGAGATTGGTATCTACGAAATGAACAATGCCGGACTCCGCGAGGTTACCAATCCCGGCGAAATGCTCATGCTCAATTGCGACCAAAATCTCTCCGGCATAGCTGTCGGCGTTACAGTCGATGGCTTGCGCCCATTTCTCATCGAGGTTCAGGCGCTTGTGAGCACTGCCGCCTATGGCACACCGCAACGCTCGGTTACCGGATTCGATGCCAAGCGAATGAATATGCTCCTCGCTGTTCTCGAAAAACGTGTTGGCTTCAAACTTGCCTCCAAAGACGTTTTTCTCAACATCGCAGGTGGTCTCAAAGTCAACGACCCGGCTCTCGACCTCGCCGTTATTGCCGCTATTCTCTCGTCTAATGTCGATTTGCCTATCGACCGAAGTATCTGTCTGACAGGCGAAGTGGGGCTTTCCGGCGAAATTAGAAGCGTTACTCGCATCGAGAACCGTATCCTTGAGGCGGAAAAACTCGGCTTCAAATCCATTATCATCCCCAAGCACAATCTTAAAGGAATTGATATCTCCAAATTTAAAATCAGCATTGAAGAAGTTAGTAAAGTAGAAGAAGCAGTTAAACTCCTTTTTAGTTAATCACTGTTAAATTTTGCACAGTGATTAAACCAAATGTTCTCTTTATAGTCAAATAATCGAACAATAAAAAACTACAACAATGAAAAGAATTATTTTATCTCTTATAATGGTTATCGCACTTTGTGCGGCATCAGTTTCTGCTCAAGACACCAAGCCTTGCGAGAAGAAATGTCCCAAGACAGAATGTACTTCCGAAAAGAAGTGCGAAAAGAAATGCGACAAGAAAGCCGACAAGCCATGTTGCGCAGCCGAAAAGAAGTGCGAAAAGAAAGCCGACAAGCCTTGTTGCGCAGCCGAAAAGAAGTGCGACAAGAAAGCCGACAAGCCATGCTGCAAGAAAGGCAACAAGAAGTGCACTAAAAAATAAGTCTATTAATTCTTCAAATACGATACTAACTTTTTCTACTTGATAAAGTCGATACCTGTTTGACACACTACCTGAGAAGATACAGTCAATCGTAATGGTATCACAGTCAAATATATACCTGCAATTCCAGTGAATGAAATTGCAGGTTTTTTCATCCCCAGTGCTGTAAGGCAGCGCCCAAGACACATGCGAGTCCCTCCGATATCTCCGAGCCCTCCTATTGCTCCACCCACTTGCCGTCGCATACAATCCCGCGCTACGTGCCACCACCGATATCTCTCCGGCGTCCACACCGATGACTCGCTGGCGCATGCGTCAATACAGGCTAAAACCGACGGGTGCAGCGCGCTTAAGCTCGGCTGGATGTGTGCTATGCGCCCCGAAAGCTCTCTGACACTCACTCGATTCAGGCTAACGCCATATGCGCAGCGTAGCGTCCGCCCCACCTCCGCCGAGGCGGAGACGATGACGAGAGGCGGACATTTCCGCCACCCCGGAGGTGGTGGCAGCCGTGCGTAGCCGGGTATTTCGCCGACCTGGGCGTCGGCGACATGCCCGGACGGCGAGATGCACACAAAAATCGCCACCCCGGAGGCGGTGGCAGGCTGTCGGCTACCACAAAACGCTCCATCTCTGCCAAGCAGAGACAGATGACCAAAGACGGACATTTCCGCCACCCCGGAGGTGGTGGCAGCCGTGCGTAACCCCGTATTTCGCCGACCTGGGCGTCGGCGACATGCGGGGAGCCCGAGCCAGCAATATACATCGCCACCCCGGAGGCGGTGGCAGGCTGTCCGTTACCACAAAATGCCTCCCATCTCCGCCAAGTTGGAGACAATATCAGCCAGGAGCGACACCACACCGCCAATGTCGCGAGCGTCAGCGAGCCCCTCTGAGTTCTCCGAGAAGCTCGCTGACGCTCCCCCGCAGGCTTACGCCTGCAATGCTGCACTACGCGCTGCCACATCACGACACTCACCCAGCCGATAGCCAGCGATGACACATCTACCGCGCGCCACTCACACAGCGCCCTCGCCACACTCGCCACCACCGCGCGCTGCTAACGCAGCGCACTCACGCGCCCAAGCGCGTGCCGCTACAAGCCTCAGAAAGCCACAGCGTGGCGTGCCCGATCATAACCCCGCACTTACGAAGTTGTGCGGGGTGGCGGTAATATATATGATATGCGTGCCAAAGGTACGCCCCAAGCCTCCGCGATACGTTAAAATCAGGTTAAATCGCCAATTTCGGCGCAATCTGCACGCACCCCGCCCCGCCACCCACTATCTTTGCACCAAGAAAAATCAAAAATGCCCATTGGCCCTATTGGCCCTATATAGCACAAGAGCATGAATCACACCCCGCAGGACATAATCAACGAAAACCTCGAGCGCCGCAAGGCACTCGCCGCCCACGCCAACGCCTACAACCCAATCACCGGCGAAGGCTGCACTGGCGACCGCATCCGCATCGACCTCGCAGCCGGCGCCCACTATGTCCCAAAGGAAATGCCCATCGCCCCCCAATACCCTCTAAAACACCGCCCAAACTACGATTTCGAGTACTGGCTCGCAACCATTAACATCCGCCCCACGACCCTCCAAAGGAGCATCATCGCAAATCTCGAAGCCGCAAGAAAAAACAACTACGGAAGATTCATCATCTTCCACTCAGCCGGCGACGAAATCACCAACCTTCTAAAACTCTACATCAGGTGGCTCGAATTCTGGCGCACCCCGGGCGCCAACTCCCTAATAATGTGCCCAAACACGCAAGAAGCCAAGGCGATGCGCCAAGAACTAAAACACATCGCAAAATTCAACCCCTCCGAGCTAAACCTCCAAGCAAAATCCCTAAAATACTCCTCCCCAACGCTAATCTACTGCCGCAAGTTAGCAAAATACACCCACATCCGCACCCATTACAGCAAGCGCACCTACCACACCGGCATCCCATATCACTACGCCCTAATCACCGACGCAAGCCGTTGCAGCTACGCCGACGATTACAAGCGCGCAGAAGAACCCTCACATCTCGAGGTTGCCTGCCGCCTAATCCCATCCACGATAGGCGGAATGTTCATCATAGAGAGCGGCAACCGCGCCATCAAAAACAAAAAGAAAACCGCGCCATCAAAAACAAAAAGAAATACTTCTACGAACTTTGGGACCACGCCCAAAATCATCGAGTATCTTACACCCCAATCTTCCACTGCTGGCACGAATCCAACGCCAACGTGTTGCCCATCGAAGGCTCCTACACCGACTTCATCTTCTCGATGGACGACTACGAATGGCACCTATGGCGTGACCAAAAGCTAACATTGGAACAAATCAACTGGTACCGAAACGAAACTTGGGACCTAACCGCCGCAGAGCGAGCACAATACTACTTCAGCGACTACGAGGAAGCCCAACAATGGCTCCCAGCCAATTTCGCACCCATAAACCACCAAATCCAATTCGCCGAGGCGAAAGAGGAAGCCGAATCGGCAAAGCCGAGAGGCATCCTCCACACCGCCCAAGAATACAACGAAGAAGAATGGCAAGAGTTGCCAAGTAAGTGGAGCCATTTCCTCA
>SFER01000164.1 GCA_004557195.1 Bacteroidales bacterium
CCAAAGACGGCAAAGAAAAATCGATACCATTTGATAAAGTCAAGTCGAGGATTGGTGATACATTTATTGTGGCGGTGAAAGGTGGTAAATCGGGACTATTTAAGGGCACGAAATTGGTGTTTCCTTTCAAATATGAGAATATAGAGGAATATGGTTTCGCTCCTATTATTATTGGCAAAACCGCTACCGGTCAACAGGTCGCTTGCAACTTCGATGGCACTATTGTGGCAGCTCAAGGAGTATATTCCGGTTTTGGATTATGTGTAAGTAACCACTTGATGGTGAAAAAAGGTAAATTGTGAGGTATAATCAATGTATCAACCGGCAAGGTGGTGGTGGCTCCTTGTGTTTGTAAAGCGGTATGTGCCAACGACAACAGTGTTATAATAGAAAAAGATCTTGGAAATGGAAAGGCAAAACTTATTGCATATTCCGATAGCGGCAAAATTTTAGGCAGTAGGGTAGCTTCCCGTATGGCTATGTATTCTACTTCTCATGCCCTTGACCTTGTGGTTTGGATGGGAACAGTTTGTCCCTATTATAAAGATTATTCTATATTTTAAGTGATGTGAAATTACCGAATATGGCTGCAGGGCTGATTCCGCATGGGCGGGGTCAGCCCTGTCCTTGTGAACGAGGGCGGCAGCCGGGTAAATGAATGTCGAAGCGGCGGATGTAGGTGCCTTGGGCGCTGCGCAGGGTGATGCTCCCTTCGCCGAGGCGCATGGCGAGCACTTCGCCACACTCCGGTGGCAGCATTACGATGCCGCGCACCCTCCCGTTTTGGTCGCATATCTGTATGCCGGCATTGGTGGCTACATATAGGTTCCCTTCCGAGTCGAATTCCATGTCGGCAACTCTCACTTCGGCGTTGTCGAATGAGTGGAGCCAATAGAATCGCTGCCCCGCCGTGCGACTTCCGTCGGGCGCTATGAGCCATTGCCACAGCATGTTGTCGCCGGGCACTTTCGCCACTGCGAGGGTGGTGTCGGGATAGACAGCCTCGCTGCGGGGCTCGAATGTTGCAGGTGCGGCGGCTTGCCATTCCTCGCCCGGGATGAGAATCGAGGCGAGAAGGTCGTTTTGTGTGGTGCCTGCCGCTATCGAGTCGTTGCGCCATAGCCATCGCATTGCCGTGGAGAATATCCGGTGTGCGCGGGTGATGCTGTGCCCGGTTTCGCTCCAATCGCAGCAGAGGTCGTATCCGGCAAAACGGAGAGCGGATTCCATGAGCCTATTCCCCTCATACCAGTGCCCGAACAGTGGATTCCAGGCATCTTCCGTGCCATCCTGGAGGAATATGCGCACCGGGCGCGGCTCCCCTTTGCGCACGAGCGCTTGCACATCGTTGCCTCCACGCATTGCCACAAATGTCCCCACTGCCGTAAACACCCTAGAGAAGAGGTCGGGGCGATGCCACGCTACCATCATTGCCGCGATTCCTCCGCTGCTCGCGCCGAAGATAGCTCGCTGCCGAGGGTCGCGCGACAGGTGTATGCGTCTGCCATCGGGGGCGCAGAGCCTTTCAACTGCAGGGAGGAGGTCGATGGCTATGAAGCGCGCAAAGCGGTCGTCGGTCATATCAAATTCATTGCTCCGATTGTATCTAATCACCTCGCCATTGGCTCGGCAAACCACTCCCGGCTCGAGAAACACTCCGATGGTTACCGGCATCTCGCCCGAGTCGATGAGCGAATCGAGTACCGCCGGGGCGTTGCACAGCACGCCGTCGAGCCCGAGATAGAGCGCCGCAGGGCTTGTGCCGTCATAGCCGTCGGGGATATAGACATGATAGCGATGCGACACCGCAGGATAGACACTGCAACTGTCGAGCACGAGGTTTTTGAGCATAATGTGTTGTGCTGCAGCGGTTATCATAGCCGCTGTGGTGAGCAGCAATAAGAAGATTCGTTTCATGGATTATTCGGTCTGCGAGGTGTGCGCCGTTCGACAAAATAGCGCGGACGATGCTTCACCTCAAGGTAGATTTTACTCACATATTCGCCTATTATGCCCAGGGCGATGAGCACCAGCGAACCGATAAACCATAGCGACAGCATTAGCGATGCCCAGCCGGGATAGTTGCGCCCCATCGCCATGGAAATAAGTACGTATGCCGCCACCGAGATGGTGATGATAAGGAATATAAGTCCCACGATGAAAATCATCCTCACCGGGCGCACCGTGAACGAGGTTATCCCCTCGGCGGCAAACGACAACATTTTGCGTATTGGATATTTGCTCTCGCCGCCGGTGCGTGGCAGGCGCGCATATTCCACTGTCGTCGATTTTAGCCCTATCATCGGCACTATTCCGCGCAAGAACATGTTGCGCTCGCCATATTGCAGCAGCATTTCCACCGCAATTCGGCTCATGAGCCTGAAATCGGCATGGTTGGGGAGCACGTATGCTCCGCTGCGGTTCATCATCGAATAGAATTGTGTCGCGCTCCACCGCTTGAGCAGCGAATCGGAGTGGCGGTCGCTTCTCACGCCATACACAATTTGGCTCCCCTCGTGCCAGGCTTCCACCATCTTGTCGATAGCCTCAATATCGTCTTGCAGGTCGGCATCTATCGTCACCACCGCATCCGCGCCGAGCGTCAGCGCCTCCTCGAGTCCGGCGAGTAGCGCATTTTGGTGCCCTGCGTTGTGCGACAGCTTCACGCCATGCACCACGGTGCCGTCGGTGATGCTCTCGATAATGCTCCACGAGTCATCGATGCTCCCGTCGTCAACAGCGATAATGCAACTCCCGGCATCGATTCTTCCCGCCGATGCGAGAGCGGCGATTTTGGCTCGGACACGAGCCACCGATTCGCCGATAATCGCCTCCTCGTTGTAGCAAGGCAATACTATTGCAAGTTTCCAATTCATTGCGGTGAATATTTCCACGAAGATAGCACATTTCACTCAAATTTCCAACATCCGCCTCCGATTTTGCTCATTTCTGCGGTTGCGAAATGAGCAAAAATCTCCGGCAAACATTGCATAAGGAAATTATTTGGCTGATTTGTTGCGCATTTTGTTCGATTTTTATTACTTTTGCGGCTAAATTATTTTAATTTGAAATTAATGGAACAGCATAATCATGCCATTTTGCGAATGCACTGCCCCGACCAGAGTGGCATCATCACCGTAATCACCGGTTTTATCAACGAAAATGGCGGCAATATCCTCTATCTCGACCAATATGTGGATAGGGACAACGGAGTGTTTTACATGAGGGTGGAGTGGGATTTGTCGAAATTTGTAATCCCGAAGGAGAAAATCAGCGATTATTTCGGCACCCTCTACGGCAAGCGCTACAATATGACATTCCGCATCAGTTTCACCGAACATGTGCAGCGCATGGCTATCTTTGTTTCCAAGATGTCGCATTGCATCTACGACCTCTTGGCAAGATACACCGCCGGCGAGTGGGATGTCGAAATACCTCTAATCATCAGCAATCACCCCGATTTGAAGATTATCGGCGAGCAATTCAACATTCCTTTTGAGGTGATTCCCGTCAACAAGGACAACAAGGCGGAGCAAGAAGCCAAGGAATTTGAGCTGCTCGACCGTTACAACATCGACTTTATCGTCTTGGCAAGATACATGCAGGTGCTCTCGACCGATTTCATCGAGCGCTACCCCAATCGTATCATCAACATCCACCACTCTTTCCTCCCGGCTTTTGTGGGTGCCAAGCCCTACCATCAAGCCTACGAGAGGGGTGTGAAACTGATTGGTGCCACAAGCCATTACGTTACTGCCGAACTCGATGCCGGTCCTATTATCGAGCAAGACATCACGAGGGTGTCGCACAAAGACACGATAGCCGACTTGACCCACAAAGGTCGCGATTTGGAGAAAATCGTCCTGTCCCGGGCAGTCGAGAAGCACATCCAGCGAAAGATCCTCACCTTCGAAAACAAAACCATAGTCTTCAACTAACCCCTCCGCGCGCTGCACTAGGAGGGGCGCACCCCGGAGGCGGTGCGAGGCTGTCCCATACAAAAAAGTCAGAGGAATGATTGCTCACCCCTCCTTCTGCAACGAATCGGTAGTCATTAGCTACGGAATCGTTGCCGCAAAGGTACAAATTATTCTCAATCATCCAAAATAATCAAAGCCAGGGCACTCCATATTCCTCAAAATCATCCGAAAATAATGTGTCTTGAGGTGATGTTAAATGCATTTTTGCAAGTTTGTCGATATAACTTTGACGAATGGATTTGTTCTCGATTTCAATTCTCCTTGCTTTGCTCATTGCCAATGAAGAATCTTCGATTTCAAGTCCAAGGTATTTACGCCCAAGCAAATTTGCTGCGATTCCTGTTGTGCCACTACCGCTAAACGGGTCGAGGATCCATGCGTTGGTTTTTGTGCTCGCAAGGATGATTCTGGCAAGGAGTGCAAGTGGTTTTTGTGTGGGATGTTTCCCGCACGACTTTTCCCAACGACCAATCGCGGGAATCTGCCACACATCGGTCATTTGTTTGTCTCCATTGATGCTTTTCATAAGCGGATAATTGAAATAATGCGCTACTTTAGCCGATTTTCGAGCCCAAATAATAAACTCTGTGCTATGGGTGAAATATCGGCAGGAAATGTTTGGCGGTGGGTTTGTTTTAGCCCAGGTAATGACATTCAAAATCTTAAATCCCAATTTTAGCAACTGTTGTTGAACACTGAATATATTATGGTGTGTTCCCGAGATCCAGATTGTGGCATCCTCTTTCATGTGGTCACGGCACG
>SFER01000007.1 GCA_004557195.1 Bacteroidales bacterium
ATCAATGCTTCTGAAAGCCTCACCGGCAAAGATGCCCTCATAGGCGAATTGAAATTGCTCCGCGCTTATTTCTATTTCGACCTCATCCGCATCTTCGAGCGTATCCCCTACCTCACCGAAACATCTATCGCTACCGAGACTCGTTTCGACGAGTTCACCCGCGATGAGATTTTCGGATTCATCAAGCAGGATATCAAAGACGCTTGGAACTCACTTCCCGAAACACAGGCAGAAGAAGGGCGTTTCGGCAAATATGTGGCCGCCGCTCTCATGGCTAAGGTTTCCGCCTTCACAAGCGACTGGGCTGATGTTATCGAATACAGCGACTATGTTATCAACAGTGGCAAATATGAATTGTATGACAACTTCCTCGATATGTCGAAAATCGAGTTCAACAATCGCAAGGAGTCTATCATGGCTATCCAATTCTCTACAGCCAACAACAATGCTCACATCAACTGGTGCAACCTCCTCAATACCACCTATTCAGAAGGTAACCTCTTCGGTAGCGGCGACGACTTCTTCCTCGCAAGCCAGAACCTCGTAAATGCGTTCCGCACCGACGAAAACGGTCTCCCGCTCTTCGACACTTTCAACGATGTGAAAGTAACTTCCGACTATGAAGGAAATGTCGATCCACGTCTCGACTTCACTGTAGGCCGCATCGGATTCCCATTCCGCGGACACACCTACAATAGCAAATGGTGTCGTGCCTACGATGTCTATGGCGAATACTCCGGCAAGAAAGGCCTTATCGACCCGGCTTCACCCGAAATGGTACAAGGTTTCCCTTGGGGTGCTTCGGCTCTCAACTTCTGCCTTATCCGCTATGCCGACATCCTTCTTCTCAAGGCTGAGGCTTTAATTGAAACCAACAGCAGCCTCGACACTGCCCGTCAACTCATCAACATGGTGCGTGCCAAAGCCGACCGAAGCATCGATGGCAGTTACACCCCTGTAGAACTCAACCCGATGAAAGCCAACTACTATGTGGGTCAATATCCTGCCGAAGGCTGGAATCAAGAGTATGCTCGCAAGGCAGTGCGCATGGAGCGCCGTCTCGAATTGGCTATGGAAGGTAACCGCTGGTTCGACCTCGTTCGCTGGGGAAATGTCCTCGAAGTGGTTAACAACTACATGCAGAGCGAAGCAAAATTGCGCCCCTACTACGAGGGTGCCTCAATCTCAAGCGATGAGATTTTCCTCGCTATTCCTCTCACCGAAATACAAAACGGCGGTGGCATTTATGAATAACCTCTAAAACAAGAACAAAATGAAAACATTAAGCAATATTTCTAAAAGCGCATTGGCTTTCATCGCTCTCTGCATCGCATTGGTGTCTTGCAGCGATGTAAAATACCCCGAACAGGTGCAAATGCCTAAAGTGAGCGACGTGCAATATTCAATACAAGGACGCTCGGTTAATCTTTCCTGGACTCTCCCCGACCGCCAGGATATCACCGGTGTGCAAGTGGTTGCCAATAACACCGACATAGTGGAAATCGATGGCGCTGCTACAAGTTATTTCGTTAAGCGTGCCATTACCAACACCGAAGTATCCTACACAGTGAAGGTGATTTATGGCGAATTGGTTTCCGAGGGTGTTACCGTGCGTTTCACCGTTCCCGCTCCTCAAGCCAAAATCGGTTATCTCATCTCCTATAACGATGTGAGTGAAATCGTTGACGATGACGAGAAGGCTTCGGCTAAATGGTTCCAAGATAATATCACCAATGGTGCCATCCTCACTCCTGCCGACTGCCCTACTCTCTCTCCCGATGACTACTCGGCTATTATGATTCATATCGACCGCACTTTCATCGGTGCCGGTTACAAACGCCTCCCTGCCACTATCATTGCCGATGATGTTATTGCCGGGCTCAAGAACTATCTCAAAGAGGGTGGTAACCTCCTCCTTTGCAACCACGCAACTCAACTCACAGTGCCTCTCGGTCGCATCGAGGAACGCTTCGCTCCCGGTATATTTGCCGATGGCAATGGTGGTGAAGGTTCCGATATCTGGACAATCAACGCTCAAATCGGTGTGGGAGGTCCTGTGGTTTATGACCACCGCAAGCACGAAGTGTTTGCCGACCTTTCTACCAGCGACCAATTCACTCATGAGACTTTCCCCTTCATCGGTCCCGGACAGCGCGAAGACCACAACTGTATGTGGGACTGCAACGCATACGGTTTCACAGGCGATGCCAATGTAATCTTCTCTTTCGAGACTGCCACCACTTCTTCGGTGCTCGCTACTTGGGGACAAGTTGTCGATTACTGCTGCGCAGGTTGTGTTGAGTTCTACCCCACTACCGAATATCTCGGCCGTGTTATCGCAATGGGTCTCGCTGCCTATGAATGGAACCAAAACAGCGGTCCAAACCCCTACCAATCCAACATCGAGAAATTTACTCTCAATGCTCTTAACTATTTGAGCAAATAATTTGCTAATTTTGCAAGAGACGGTGTCTCGAATGCCGTCTCTTGCTTAAATTTCTATTTGACATGAACTACTTTATAAAAAAATATTGTCTCGCTGCGGTGGCATTGACGAGTTCTGCACTCGCAGGTGCCGATGTGGTAGCCAATTATCCCATGGATGTGGCGTTCCGTGCTATTACCGAGACTGTTACCGGCAAAACCTACACGGTAACGTCCAAGAATGCCCCCGAGAACATCCCCGGTGCGCGTGGCAACGCTCTCCGCTTCGATGGCTACAGCACCTATGTCTCTGCCAAGTTTGACCCGTCGAAGCTCAACACCAACAAAATGACAATCTCTTTGTGGTGTGCCGTCGAAACATATCCGATGATGAATGTCGCCGAGTCGGCAAACGTCCCCGCTATGTTCTTCGGAAACATCGACGAGAGTTCCAACAAGGGTTTTGCCCTTAAATTGAGCAGCGAGGGTGATCTCTCTTTCAAATGCTACTCCAGCGGCTGGGAGGTTACATGCTCCTCCCCTATCAAACTCACCAAGTATGAGTGGCACAATATCGTGGTTACTTTCGACGGCGCTTCCCGCATGGTAAAACTCTACGACAACGGCTCTGTGCTTGCCACTGCCAAGTGTATGACCACTCTCACAGTGGGTGGCGAGAACATTATGTTCGGAAAACCTTTTGAAGACCTCTATTGCGACCGTTGTCTCATCAACACCTTCAACGGTTTGATCGATGATGTTACTATCTACAACGAAGTTCTCAGCGACACAGAAATAGCAAATAATGCCTCCAACCCCGAGAACAAAGTGGATATAAGTATCCCCGCCTCTCGTTTCGCCGACAACATCCTCCGTCCGCGTTTTCATGGTATGCCCGGTGCTTGCTGGACCAACGAGCCGCACGGATTGGTGAAATATAACGGCAAATATCACATTTTCTTCCAGAAAAATGCCAACGGTCCTTATATGGCACGTCTCCACTGGGGACATATTTCAAGCACCGACCTTTGCACCTGGAAAGAGGAGCAAATTGCCTTCGGTCCCGATAAATTCTACGATTTGAAAGGCTGTTGGTCGGGCTGCGTGTTCACCGACGATTATCTCACAGGCGGAAAGCCCAACATCTGGTACACCGCTGTAGATAACGGCCGTGCAACTATCGCCCATGCAACGCCGGCCGACGACGACCTCATCGCTTGGAACAAAGATTCCCGCAATCCGGTTATTAACGGTCGTCCATCGGGCTTGAGCGCCGATTTCCGCGACTGCTTTGTATTCACCAACAACGGTAAGTATTATATGATTGTGGGCACAAGCAAGGATGGCGCAGGAGCCTGCACTCTCCACCGCTACGACACCGGTTCGCAAACCTGGAGCAACGATGGCTCTATCTTCTTCCGCTCTAATAACACCCACATCTCGGGTACTTTCTGGGAAATGCCTAATATCACCCGCATCGGTGACAAGTGGCTTTTCACTTGCACTCCGCTCGGCACCGGAGTTGGTGTTGAGGTGCTTTACTGGGTGGGTAATATCAACGACGACGGCACTTTCACACCTCTCCCAAAGTATGAAAACAATCCCGGAAAAGTGGAACTCGATGGCATGTCGCGCGACGGATTCGGTTTGCTCTCCCCTTCTATCATGCAAGCCGATGGAAAGACTATCGCTGTGGGTATTGTTCCCGACAAACTCCCCATGAGCGACAACTACAACATGGGTTGGGCTCACAACTACAGCCTCCCCCGCGAATGGAGCATCGATGACGACAACAACCTCGTTCAGAAGCCTTATTCCGGCTTGGATGTCCTCCGCTCGGCTACTATGTACAAAAACACTCAGTTCTCGCTCAACGGAACAAAAGACCTCACTCCGGTGAAGGGGCGCAAACTCGAAATTTTATCCGAATTTACTATCGGTAACGCCTTCAACTATGGCTTCAACCTCTTCAAGAGTGGCGACAACATGGTGAAGGTGTATTACACCCCGGCTTCCAACCTCCTCACTGTGGATATGACCTCACTCCCACGCCTCAGTAACGACGGCGGTGTGTTCAACGGATACTACGAGTCGTCTCTTCCTAAATCGTTTGCCAAGGGCGATGTGGTGAAAATGCACATTTTTGTAGATAATTCCATTCTCGATATCTTCATCAACGACACTTGGGCTACTTCCATCCGTTTGTTCCCCACAAATGTCAACGGCACTGCGGTTGAGGCTTTCTCTACCGGAACCACTGAGGTGAAATCGCTCTATGCGTGGGTGCTCGACGAGAATCTCTCGGGTGTGGAGTCTCCGGCTATCGACATCGACTGCAACTCGCCCCAAATCCGCTATAGCGACGGCAATATCTATGTGTCGCAACTCGATGGCGATGCCATGCTCTCGCTCTACTCCCTCTCCGGACAGTTGGTTCAACGCTCCTCAATGAGTGGTGAGGCTTCGGTAGCTGTCGATTGTGCTCCGGGGATGTATGTCGCCACTGTGCAAGGCGCAGCACAACGCGCTGTTAAAAAAGTATTAATCAAATAATCCGATATCATGAAACGAATTATTTTTTCTCTATTGGCAATCTTCGCTGTCGCTTTGGTTGCGACTGCTGCCGGAAAGTGTGTTATGCGTCTTCTCGGTGAAGGGCACTCGATAGTTACCGTCGAGGGCGATAATAAATATATCCTCCTCCCGGTTCAAGACAATTCACCGGAGTCGCGCATCAGCGTGATCAACGACAACAACATTGTGTATCGCATGAATGTGCGCCTCGCCAAGGATAAAGTGGACTATTTCGTCCCCTATTCGGTCAACAAGGGCGACGCTCTTCACATTCATGTGCCTTACGACCCCAACAACACTCAGTCGCTCCACGACACAAATAGCGGCGATGGAATCTGGATGAAACACATCACTTGCTCCGATTCTTTCACTCCGCAAGGCGAAAAATACCGCCCTTCCTACCATTTCGCTCCTACCTATGGCTGGATGAACGACCCCAATGGTATGTTCTGGAAAGATGGCGTTTATTACCTCTACTATCAGTACAACCCATTTGGTGCAGTGTGGGGGAATATGAGTTGGGGACACGCAACTTCTACCGACCTCGTGCACTGGAAACATGAGCCTGTGGCTATGCTTGGCGATGGTGTGGGTGCTATTTTCAGCGGCTCGGCTGTGGTCGATAAGGAAAATTGTGCCGGTTTTGGCAAGGATGCTATCGTGGCGTTCTACACCTCGGCTGATGAGCGCCAAACTCAGAGCATGGCTCACAGTACCGACAATGGAATGTCTTTTGTGAAATATCCCGCCAACCCCATTCTTACTTCGCAGGCTCGTGATTTCCGCGACCCGAAAGTGATCTGGCACGCTGCTTCCCAAAAATGGATTATGTGCCTCGCTGTGGGACAGGAAATGCAGTTCTTCTCCTCTACCAACCTCAAAGATTGGTCGTATGAGAGCAGTTTCGGCGCCGGTGAGGGTTGCCACGGTGGTGTGTGGGAATGCCCCGACTTGGTTAATCTCCCGGTTGAAGGCACCGACGAGAGCAAATGGGTGCTCTTCTGCAACATCAATCCCGGTGGACCTTTCGGTGGTTCCGCTACTCAGTATTTCGTGGGCGATTTCGACGGCTCCAAGTTCACTATCGACACCCCCGGAAAGACAAAATGGATGGATTACGGCAAAGACCACTATGCCGCCGTTACTTGGAGCAATGTCCCGGATAGCCGTTGCATCGCGATTGCTTGGATGAGCAACTGGCAATATGCCGGCATTGTGCCCACCAAATACTTCCGTAGTGCAAATTCGCTTCCGCGCGAACTCTCGCTTTACTCTTTCGATGGCGAATTATACATTAAATCCGCTCCGGTGAAAGAGATTACCGATATCCTCTCTCCGGTGGTGAAGAATCGCCGATTCTCGGTGTCGAAAGCAGCCAAGTCGGTAGCTATCCCCGCTTCGCTCGGTTCTGCGTTCAACATTTCGCTATCTATCGACCGCGCTTCTTCCGAGGCTGCCTCGTTCTCTCTCGTGAACAACGATGGCGACACTGTTATCTTCACTCTCACTGCCGATTCTTTCGCAGTTGATAGAACAAAATCGGGTAAATGCGATTTCAGCGACGAATTTGCCTGTGTTACTTCTGCACCCATCAACTCCACCGCCAAAATGGTGTCTCTCAGCATCTATGTGGATAATTCAAGTATCGAGGTGTTTGGCGACAATGGTCGCTTTGTGCTCACCAACCTCGTGTTCCCTCAATCTCCTTTCAACAAGATGGTGTTTGCCTCTCAGAAAGGGAAATTCAAAGTAGTCAATCTCTCTATTAATAAGATAAACCTCTAATATACGACCTGAAAATTATGGAAAATAATAAATTAAACTACGGCAAACTTCTCCCGGTGCTTTTTGCGTTCTTCGCAATGGGATTTGTCGATTTGGTAGGCATCGCCACCAATTATGTCAAGGTTGATTTCAACCTGTCGGATACTATGGCAAATATGTTCCCCTCGATGGTGTTTTTCTGGTTCCTAATCTTCTCTGTTCCTACCGGGGTGATGATGAACAAGATTGGACGCCGCAACACTGTGCTCGTGAGCCTTGTGGTTACTGCCATTTCGCTCATAATCCCGGTGTTTGACTTTGCCTACACCTTCTGGGGAATGCTACTCTCTTTCTCGCTCCTCGGAATCGGCAACGCTATCATGCAAGTGTCGCTCAATCCGCTCGTTTCAAATATCGTAACAGGTAAGCAACTCGCCAGCACCCTCACTTTCGGGCAATTTGTCAAGGCTATCGCTTCGTTCATCGCTCCGATTATCGCTGCATGGGCTGCTACCACTTTCGGCGACTGGAAAATTCTCTTCCCGATTTTCGCCACTATCTCGATAATTGCCGTGTTGCTCCTCGGTGTTACCTCCATCCAAGAGTCCAAAGGAGAAACCACCACATTCGGTCAATGCTTCTCGCTCCTCGGCAATAAGTTTGTGCTCCTCTCATTCATCGGCATCATGTGCCATGTGGGTATCGATGTGGGCACCAACGTAACCGCCCCCAAAATCCTCATGGAACGCCTCGGCGAGTCGCTCGAGACTGCCGGTTTCGCCACAAGTGTCTATTTCTTGTTCCGTACAATCGGTTGCTTCTCCGGCACATTCATCCTTGCCAAAGTTTCGGCTCGCATGTTCTTCGTCATTGGTGTTGTGTGCATGATTCTCGGTATGGGTGGTCTCACTTTTGCCGCCAATCAGTCGCTTATCTATGTTTGCGTCGCTTTGATGGGCTTCGGCAACTCAAACATCTTCCCCATCATCTTCTCGCAGGCTATGCTCCATCTCCCCGACAGCAAAAACGCCGTTTCAGGTCTCATGATTATGGGTCTCTTTGGCGGTACCGTTTTCCCGCTCCTTATGGGACTTGCAACCGATTCTATCGGCTCGCAACTCGGTGCTGTGGTTGTGATGCTTATTTGCATTTTATACCTGCTCGCTTTCTCTTCAAAAATAAAAACTGAATGTTAACCTATTAATTATCATCAAAAAATGGAAAAGAAATTTGTAGTTGTTGGTCTTGGTGAAATGCTTTGGGACCACATCGGTGAAGAATACAAACTGGGTGGTGCTCCCGCCAATTTTGCCTACCATGCAATGCAACTCGGTGGCGAAAGCCACGTGGTGAGTGCTGTTGGCGACGACCACCTCGGCAAAAAACTCACTGCCGACCTCTCTCAAACCAATATGATTCTCGACACCCAAGTGGTCGATTTCCCCACAGGTGTTGTTGAGGTTACTCTTGCCGACGGACAGCCAAGTTATGAAATCAAACTCGATGCCGCTTGGGACAATATGCAGTTCACTCCCGCTCTCGAAGAGCTTGCCAAGCGCACCGACCTCGTTTGCTTCGGCACTCTCGCGCAACGCAACTCTGTGAGCCGCGATACCATACAAAAATTCCTCGACACTATGCCCGACACCGAAACCTCTCTCAAGGTGTTTGATGTAAACCTCCGCCAGAGTTTCTACAGCAAGGCTCTTATCGAAGAAACCCTCCGCAAGAGCAACGTCCTCAAAATCAACAACGACGAACTCGTGATGTTTAATAACTATTTCGGCTACGAAGGTTTGCAACTCGAAGAAAACTTCGAGAGAATCATCCGCGACTTCAACCTCAAATACCTCATCGTCACTTTCGGCGAATACGGAAGTTATGTTGCCCGTGCCGGCGAAGTACACTTCGAGCGCACCCCCAAGGTTGACCTCGTGTCGGCAGTAGGCGCCGGCGACTCTTTCACCGGCTCATTCTGTATGGCGGTGATGAGAGGACTCGACATGTCGGTAGCACACAAAATCGCCGTTGATGTTTCGGCATACGTCTGCACTCAGCCCGGTGCGATGCCCGAAATCCCCGAGACGCTCAAAGCCCGCCTCAAATAACCCCTCTGCGGCTATTTTTTAAGTAGTACTTGTCAATAATCGGCGGTCGGATGCCCAGCACCCGGCCGCCCCCTTTTCACTCCCCCCCCTCGCGTCCTCCGCCATCACTTCCCCACTTCACTTTTTCGGCTTTATGCGTCGTTTTGGAAAATTTTTGGGCGTTTTTAGACACTTTTTATGAAAATATCTTTATCTTTGCAATCAGTAGTGTTTCACCGAGAATATTAATACTCAAATCATAGTTTTATGAAGAAAAAGAACCTTTTTATTGCGTTTCTGGCATGCTTGCCACTCGCTTTGGGTGTCTCCTGCGTTGACGATGCCTACGATTTGTCGGAAGACATTGATTTCACCATTCAGGTGGGAGGTAGCGATTTTGCAATCCCCGGTGGTGCCACCGAGGCTATCCCGCTGAGCAAACTTTTGAAGGTTAACGAGGGTGATATTGTTAAAATCGACCCCGTTTCGGGTGATTACTATCTCCTTAAAGAGGGTAATCCCGCCTATTCGTTTGTCGAAGTGCCTGCTTTCTCTTTCGCTCAACCGGTTATCGACCCGATTGTAAAAGACCTGGGCTTTTCTCCGGTTTCTCCTGCTATGCTCAAGAGCTCCGACATCACTTTCTCTGCCGATATCCGTCCGGCTGAGTTTAACACCGATTTTGCTCTCAACAGCGTGAGTGTTCCTGCCGAGGTAAAATCGCTCTCTCGCGTTAATGCCAATATCGTTTTGCAGGTAAAACTCCTTTACAACACTCCTTTGGTGCGAAAAGCTACTCTCGATGATGTGGCTATTTATCTCCCCTCTTTCATTATCTCAAAGAGCGTGGATGCAAACCATATCGTGCACGTTAGCAATGCTACAATCACTCCCGGTGTACCCTACACTGTCGATATCGAGGTGGAAGGCTTGAATATCAATTCAGAAATGTTCAATGCTGCTACCCACACTCTCTCGGTTCAGGGCAATGTGTCGCTTCAAGGCTCTGTGTCGGTTAAGTCGTCCGACATCGATGTTTCGGCTATCTCTTCTCCATCTATTGCTCTCAGTGCTATCGTATCGGTTAAGGATGCTTCGGCTTCCGATGGCAATATTCACATCGTTTCTGCTACCGGAAAGGTGGCTCCCGATATCAATGTGAATGTCGATCCTATCACTCTCGGTGGTCTCCCCGACTTCCTTGACGGCGATGATGTGGTGCTCGATGTCGCCAACCCGATGGTGTATATCAGCGCGGATAACTCCACTCCGGTTAAGGCTGTTGTTAATGCCGATTTCACTGCGTTCAGCCGCTTTGGCACCGTGAGTGTGGTTGCTCCCAAATTCGAGATTCCGGCGATGGCTTCTACTCTTTTCTGCCTCTCCCCTCTCGCTCCCGATGACCAATCGGCTGTGCATGTTTCGGTTCCCGACCTTCCGCGACTTGTCGATAAGATTCCCGACCAAATTAATGTGAATGTGGCAGCCGCTGCCGCCGATGAGGAGACTACAATTCGCCTCGGCTCGTCTTATTCTTTCACTACCAATTACAAGGTGAAAGTGCCATTCCTCTTTGGCGAAAATCTCAAGATTGTCTATACCGACACACTGGGTGAATGGAACGAAGACATCAAGGATGTTGAGTTTACACGCGCCAAAATCACCGGTACCGCCCACAACAACATTCCGCTCGATGTTACACTCTCTGCCAAAGGTCTTGGCGTTGCACAGAGCAACGGCGAGCGTCCAATCATCAACGGTGTTACCGCTCGTGTGGTGGTTCCCGCACAGAATGGCGATGATGTGATTCATGCGCTCACCACTGCCGACATTGTGGTAGAAATCGAGGAAACGGTTCCCGGCAGTGTAAAACTGCTCGACGGCGTTGCTATTTACATATCTGCCACAGGTACTCCTTCGGTGCCTGCCGAATCGCGTGTTATCAATAAAAACCAGACTTTCCAACTCACCAACATCAAGTTGAAAATCCCCGGTGGCGTGAAAGTTGACCTCAATTAATCACATTAAAAATGTAATCAGATGAAAACTTACAATATTTCCCGCCGATTGATAGCGTTTGTCATTACGCTGGCATCGCTCTCTACCGCCGTTATGGCGCAATACAACAATTCGAGTTATTTCATGGAGGGTATGTACTACCGCCACAACCTCAACCCCGCTTTTGCCGCCGAGCGCAACTATATCAATATGCCGCTCTTTATGCTTGGCAACTTCAATGTGGGAATGCAAGGCAATATCGGTGTTGACGACTTCATTTATCCCTACAACAAGAATGGATATTCGCTCACCACTTTCATGAATCCTTCGGTAGATGCCAAGGAGTTCCTCAGCCGTTTGCAGAAAAACAATATCGTAAACCTCAACGTGAGTATGCCGATTATCGCTTTCGGTTTCGGTGGTTGGGGTGGTTTCAACACTTTTGAAATCGGACTTAAAACCAATGCTGCGGTGAATCTCCCCTACGACCTGTTTGCATTTGCCAAGAACGGTGTTGCCGACTCTCGTATCACCGAATACGACATCACCGACCTTCGCGTGCGCGCTACCGCCTATGCCGAAGTGGCTCTCGGACACAGTCGCAAATTCCTCGACAATAAACTCGCTGTGGGTGTGAAACTTAAAGCACTTATTGGTGCCGGAAATGTGGATGCCCATGTGCGCCACCTCAAGGTTACCATGAGTGAGGACCGCTGGAAAATCCAAGGCGATGGCGAAGTGAATGGTTCGGTTTCGGGCGCTTATTTCAAATATGACGAAGATGGCGAGATTGATGGCTTCGACGTGGATAAAGCCGGTGTTGGCGGCTTCGGTGGCGCTATCGACCTCGGTGCTCAATACGACTTCAAAGACCTCGTCCCCGGCTTGAAGGTGTCGGCTGCCATCCTCGACCTCGGTTTCATTAATTGGAAAAAAGGAGTGAGAGCCACCATTAAAGACGAATACACTTTCGACGGCTTCAAAGAGCCTATCGTTATCGACCCCGATGATGACGACCCCGGCAAACTTGATAACCAAATCGACCAAATCGGCGATGACCTTGAGGACCTTTTCCAACTCAAGGAGGACAAGAACCCCAAGTCTCGCACAACATCCCTTGGCGCAACCCTCAATATCGGTGCCGAATATGCTTTGCCGATGTATAAAAACCTCCGTTTCGGTTTCCTTTCGTCAAACTATATCAATGGTCCGTTCTCCTGGAGCGAGGCTCGTTTCTCTGCCAATGTCGCTCCTGTAAAATGGTTTGAGGCTTCGGTCAACTACGGCATGGGCAAGTTTGGCTCTTCGTTTGGATGGGTGCTCAATTTCCACCCGAAAGGTTTCAACTTCTTTATCGGTTCAAACCACACATTTGGCAAGCTTACACCGCAAGGTGTTCCCGTTGGAAATGCCAATGCACACATCAACCTCGGTTTCAACATCACCTGGGGTCAGAAGAAAATCTAAATCGGACATTCCATCACACAACAAGAGGAGGTTTGAGCCTCCTCTTGTTGTGTGATAGGAGCCTTTCCCCTACCCTTTTCGGCAGGTGTATCCCAGCGAATTTACTTTTGCGATTATCGCTTCGTCGGAGGCGGTGCCTTTCACTGCCGCTTCTCCTTTCTCGAGGTTCACTTCCACCTCTTCCACCCCTTCGAGTGCCTTGAGGTTGTTGATTACATTCATGCGGCAATGGTTACACTCCATCCCTGTGATCTTGAATAGTCTCATTTCGTTATCTTTTTTTATGTCGTTGTGAAAATATCGCATAAACAATGCCACTGCGAGTAGCAGCGCAAGCACTACACTGCAAATGGCGTTAAACACCCCTGTTGTGCCGAAATTGCAGCACATTTCAGCCTTATTTGCCACCGAAAACCACTCGGCGGGGAGCAGATAGTCTATCACAAGCGCCGCTGCGAGCGCTCCTGCGATTATCGAGCCGATATATGCGGCTGTGGCGCGCTTTCCGAGCACCTTCCCTATCACCACTATCGAGGCTATGTTGGTCGCCGGTCCAGCCATGAGAAGGACCAATGCCGCTCCGGGGCACATCCCTTTCATCATTAGAGCCATTGCCACCGGTATCGACCCCGTTGCGCATGTGTACATCGGCACCGCTACTGCGAGCATCAGCAGCATCTCCACAATCGGGTTGTTGATGTTACTAATGAAGAAGTCATCGGGTATCACCATCGTTATCACAGCCGCCAGGAGAAGCCCCACGACAAGCCATTTGCCGATATCCTGCATCATGGTGAAGTAGCCGTATCGCAATGCCTCTACAACCTTCTTTCCGAAGCTCGCGGGAAGTGCTTTGGGCGGTGTGCAACAATCGCCGCAACAAGCGGATGTGTGGGTGGTTTCGCCACCCTGTTTGTCGTCGATTTTGTTGGTAACAAATCCGCCGAGCATCGAGGTTGCAAGAGCCACAAGCGGACGTATCACCGCAAATGGCAGCCCGAGGAGCGAATAGGTCGCCGCTATCGAATCAACGCCAGTCTGCGGTGTCGCTATCAGAAACGACACTGTCGCGCCGCGCGAGGCGCCCTCGTTGCGTAGCGATGACGCTGTGGGTATCACACCACACGAGCAGAGCGGCAACGGAATGCCGAATGCAGCCGCCTTCACCACCGATTTCATGTCGCTTCCGCTAAAGTGTCTGCTGTAGAGTTGCGCCGGCACAAAGGCATGGAGTATTCCCGCTATGAGGAATCCCAGCAGCAGATAGGGCGACATCTCGTTGAGTAGCGCTATGAATGTGTTGATAAAATCCATCATACGTTTGCTATTTCTCTGTTAATATAACACCGCATTGTGCCAAATGTTGCCAGAACGCAGGGTAAGACTTCGACACTACATCTATGTCGCGAATCACAAGTCCGGGGAATTTGATTGCAGCGGGAGCAAATGCCATCGCCATCCTGTGGTCCTTGAAGGTGTCGATGGCAGGCGACAGGACAGGGGGGTGTCGTTCGCCGTGCCATGCCAACCGGTTGTCGTCAACTATTGTAATGTCATATCCGAGTTTGTAGAGTTGGCTACGCAAAGCCTCCATTCGGTCGGTTTCTTTGATGCGTAGAGTGCGCAATCCCGTTATGTCGAAATGAATATCAAGCATACAAGCAGTTACCACCACCGTCTGTGCAAGGTCGGGACAGTCTGCCATGTCAATCTCGAGAGGCTTGGGGTTGGGTTTCGTTTGCTCAAGACGCCGTGCGCCTGTTGTCGCCACCCCGAAGTGGGTGAAAATCTCCGCAATTCGAGAGTCGCCTTGCACGCTTGGCTCCTTCAACCCTTGCAGCGTGATGTCGCTCCCGGGCAAAAGTGCGGCAATTTCATACCAGTAGGAAGCTCCCGACCAGTCGCTTTCCACAGCGTAGTCGATAGGGGAGTACTCTCCCGGTTGCACAACGATTATATTCCCCTGTCGCTCGATTTCAGCCCCGTATTCGCGCATTAGCGACACGGTCATGTCGATATAGGGGATGGATGTCATTTCGCCTGTAAGGCGTATTTCTGTGCGTTTGTCGAGCATCGGTGATATCATCATTATCGCCGAGATGTATTGCGAACTAACATTTCCCGGCAAAGTGAGGATTCCGGGGCTTGTAAGCCGCCTCCCTGTGATGCGCAACGGCGGATAGCCTGCGTTGCCGACATATTCAATCTCTGCGCCGCATTGCCTGAGTGCCTCAACGAGAACCCCGATAGGGCGCTGCCTCATGCGCTCGCTCCCGTCGAGTGTTGTTTCTCTTCCTTCCTGCATCGCATAATAGGCGGTGAGAAAGCGCATTGTGGTGCCGGCGGCGCCTATGTCGATGCGCTCGGCATCGGTGGCACGCAAAGCCGCTATCATGGCGTTTGAATCGTCGCAATCGGCACAATTATGCGGCATTTTACCGTTTCCGCTCAGCGCGTTGAGGATGAGTGCACGGTTGGTGATACTCTTAGATGCCGGCAGGGCTATGTCGCCTGCAATTTTGGCGGGAAATTTTATGCTGTAGTCCATTTTCTTATCGGTTGTTGATTAAATATTCCGCTATCGCCCAGTCTGCCGGGGTGTCGAGGTCGATACTCCGCTCTGTGGGCATTTCATACATCACTCGGCGGGCAAATTTTCCCATTGGCATTGCCTTGAGCGACTCGATATTGATTACATACACCGCTCCGTTGAACTCCCACGCTTTCGGTGCATCTTGGCGCCGTGCCGGGATTATATATAGCGCTTTCATTGTTTTATATCGTGGAAATGTTTCATTGTTATCCCCTCCAGCGGGGTGTTCATTATCGCGTTTACCATCTTCTCGAGAGTGTCGGGTTGATAGTAGGGATTTACCGTGTTTCGAGCCTTCTCACGCCATTCTTCCGACAGCACAGTGGCGATTCCGCGCTCAATCTCTTCCTGCGACACCCCACAATGGAGCACACTCGATGCCGCAATGCGGTTGCGCTGCCTGTTACCGATGTCGAGAGTGGGGATTTTCATCGACGGAACCTCCACAATCCCACTCGACGAATTGCCCACCACCGCGCCGGCATATCTCAGCACCGACAGATAGCGCAATATTCCAAGCGACGGAAACACCACGCAGCGTTCCCTCCGTTTCCCCACAAATTCCTCTATCAGCGAGATTATCACCCTTCCGTGAGTGTCGTTGTTGGGGTAGGAGAATATCACATTGCACTCGGGGTGCTTGTCGAGCGCAGCGAGCAAGTTGGCACACTGCTCCCCGGGGTCGCTCTCGTCGAGAGTGGCGGGGTGGAACGTAACCATAAGCGTGTTGCGGTCGATTTTCAGCCCTATCTCCTTCTCAATCTCCTCGTGGCTCAAAAACGGAGCGTTGATAATGTTGTGAATCCCTATCGCACCGGTGTTGAACACCCTCTCCGGCTCCTCTCCGAGCTGTATCACCCTTTGGCGGTATTCCTCGGTCTCGGTGAGGTGGATATGGCTCATCTTCGTGATGGCATGGCGAATACTGTCGTCGTATGCCCCCTCCGAGATGGCGCCACCGGCTATGTGCGCTATCGGAATTCTGAATATCAGCGCCGTACTCGCCACTGCGAGCATCTCATAGCGGTCGCCAAGTATCAATATCATGTCGGGTTTAAGCTCCTCAAACACGCTTGCAAACCCCGACATAGCCACTCCCATGGAGCGCACGGTGTTTCCCGGAGTGTTTGTGTCGTCGAGCATAGACACATGGCAATTTATCTTGAATCCATCGGCAAGAATCTCCTTATAGGTGTTCCCGAACTTTGGCGACAAGTGCATATTAGTCGCCACAATCTGCACAATCACATCGGGGCGTGCCTTCAGTGCCTTGGCGATAGGGGAGAGCAATCCCCAGTCGGCTCGGGTTCCTGTTACAACGCATATCTTTCGCATATCTTTCACTTTTACTGCAAAATTAATTCAATCGCAGACAACAACAAAATGAAAAGTATTTTTTATTGTCTAATCGTTCATACACATCGCAAATTATTATTCATTATGGTAGTTCGCCTTGATAATATTATCTCATTATCACCCATCTACCATTTTTCCGGCTACCTTCACGCACCAATAGTTGCAAGTCGTCTCGTAGAATCTTCAAATCCCGAGATATTTTGCTTTCCGACACCTTTACTTTTCTCGCCAATTCCGGTATGGTTATCTTGTCATTTTCACCAATAATAGATAATATAACAGATTGTGTTTTAGTTAGTTTTATCTTGTCATTTATCTTGTCATTATCATTGACAAAGTGTTTGTGGCAAGGTATGTCTATTATGAAGAAGGACCGATTTTCATCAGTTTCTATTTCATCAGGATTCCATCCCTCCTTAAACTCCAATTGATTGTTTTCGACAGCATTTCCGCTGAGCAGTTTGTCTATGTTTATTGGTAAAGCCATATCTTTCACTTTTACTGCAAAATTAATTCAATATCCTGCAAATTCAAAATCAAAACACATCTTTTCCCGCCAAGTATCTTTGTTTTACTCCCAAAAATATCATATTTTTGCACCAAAATACCTAAAATTATGACACGTTCATTCATCCTTTCGATATTATCGCTGATTCTTGTCGCCTGCAATAGCGAATTTACACCTCAAAACGGTGACCTGGTGTTCCGTGTCGGAAACACCGATTTCTCTTCCGCAATCAAAAGCGCCACATCGCGCGACAAAGACATCCCATACACTCATGTGGGTATCGTGTGGGTTCACGGCGACACAATTTCCATAATCGAGGCGGGCGACACCGCTGTATCGGTTACCCCCTACGGCCAATTTATAAATGCCGCAATGCGCGACGGAGACCGCCTGTTTGCGACCGTTTCTCGTGTCGATATCGACCGGGAACTTCGTGATGCCGCCGTAGGTAGAGCGCTAACATTCCTCGGACAGCCCTACGACAACGCATTTACCGTTGATAATGGAATGATGTATTGCACCGAACTCGTGTGGGAAGCATATCGCGACGCATCGGGCAACCGCATTTTCCCGGCATCGCCCATGAACTTCTATGCTGCCGACGGAACTCTATCTCCATATTGGGTGAAACACTTCGAGGCACTTGGCATCGACATCCCGCAAGGCGAGCCGGGCACCAACCCCGTAGAGATGTCCAAAGACCCCCACATCACCCCCATCCACTACTATTTCTAACCCCATCCGACTACACTTTTTTGATTTTTTGTGGCAAAGATAGGGCATAGCGATGCGGGGCGCGTGCAGATTGCGCCGATTTTGGGGATTTAACCTGATTTTAACGTGCTATCTTGCGCTTGAGGATTCAAGGGGCGCAATGAACAGGTGCACCCACTTCGGGTTGCCGCCTCTCGACGGGGAGAGGCGGTCCAATTCTGTTCCCGGTTGTTATGCTGTGATTATTGAGTAGAGACTCTTAATCATGAAATAGAGCAGGGCAAAAATCAGTGTGATTTTGCGGTATAAAGGTATGTTTTTCGACAGGACAAGATAGGTCGAAAATGCAACCCCAAAAATTGTGATTAAGGTTACAAGCACTATCTCAAGCCACGAGGCAAAGTGGAATATTATTCCCAGGTCGAAAATGATGTACAGTGCAAGAAACAGCGTGAATCCGTAACTCGCAATGCGGCGTGCACCCTCTTTCGGGTCGCCCTGAGTGTTGTTTACAGGTGTCATAGTCTTCTATATTTCAATTAGTTCGTCATATTTGAAATTGCGTTTAGCCTTTGTGCCAATCACGCTGTCCCATTGCATGGGCGAGATGCCGTTTCCGGGGCGTTTCACGGTGATGTTTTCCTCGGTTAGTGTCTCCCCTTCGGCAATGTCGCGTGCAGCCACAATGCTCTTGCGAGCCACAATCTTGTTGGGTGTTTCGGATGGCGACGACTCTTTGCGAGTGCTTCCTATCGCCACCTCTACATTGCGAATTGCATCGACCATTGCCTTCAGTTCATCGGGTGTGAGCGACGCCTTGTGGTCGGGACCTTTCATCCCCTTGTCGAGGGTGAAATGCTTCTCTATCACCTTAGCGCCCATTGCCACTGCAGCGATAGGAATCTCGATTCCCAGAGTGTGGTCACTATAGCCGATTCGAGTGCCAAACACATGCTTCATAGTGTTCATTGCCTGCAAGTTGACATCCTCGTAAGGCGTGGGATATTGAGTGTTGCAATGCAGCAATGTGATATCCTCGCGCTTCAGTCCGCCTTTCTCCAGCACCTCGATTGCAGCGGCAATATCCTCGATATCGCTCATGCCGGTTGACATTATCACCTTGCGGTGTTTCGATGCAATTTTGCGAAGATAGGGGAGGTTGGTAATTTCTCCCGAGGGTATCTTATAATAGTCCATATCGAGTTCCTCGAGGCAGTCGATCGACACTAAATCGAAAGGCGTGCTCAAGAAACCGATGCCCTCCTTGTCGCAAATCTCCTTCAGAGGTTTGTAGTCGGTCAATGGCAAATGTATAGCGCGGCACATCTCGAGTTGCGACTCTTCATTGCCGGTGGTTTCTTTCTGGTATTCCGCTTTGGGAGCGAATGTAGAAATCACCAATTCAGGCACTGCAGTTTGGAATTTCACATAGTCGGCACCTGCATTTTTTGCCTCCTTTATCATCCTCACCGCGGTGTCGTAGTCGCCGTTGTGATTCACGCCAGCCTCGGCAATAATTATCACTTTATCTGTTTTTTCCATCGTTGAAAAACATTACTTCTTTGAAATATCTTGTCATCAGCGCCCCATCGCGCCACACATTGGCTTTCGGCACAGGCTCGTTTAGCGCATCGAGAAGTATCATCTTGGCAATATCGGCACCGGCGCATATCGAACAAATCACACCACCGCCGAGCCTTGGATTTATCTCCATCAGCAGAAATTCTCCCGTCTCCTTGTCGTGGATAAACTGCAGTGTAACGGCACCTCGCAGCCCGAGAGCCTCGATAGTCTTGTGTCCCAGTGATATAAGTTGCGGGATGCGGCAAGTTATGGTCCTCACCACCTCTCCGCCCGCTGTCTCTATGCGCTGACGCGGAACAACACACTTTATCTCGCCGTCGTGCTCTCCTATATAACAATCCAGCGTGAATTCTTCCCGCTTGGCGATGTATTTTTGTATGAGGTAGTCTTCGGGATTGGCGATTTTAGCGGCTTTGAGTTCATCCTCATTCTCCACCACTTTGATTCCTTTGGATGCCGAGCCCCTGCGCGGCTTGAAAATGGCGGGATACTTCAAATTTTCTATGCTGTAGGTCTCGGGAATCGGTAGTCCGCAACGCTCAAATTCCTTTGCCGCCTCCACCTTGTCAAACATCTTTTCTGACACCTCGATAGGGGATAGAGGCGCGAATAAATGCGGATATTTCTGCTTGCATAGCCCTGCAATTTTTATTGCCGGGTCGATAAACGGAAGTATCACATCGGCTTGTATCGACTTTATCAGGTCGTTAATTTCGGGTATTGCGCCCTCATCGTCATAGCGTTTTCCCACGATAACTTTCCCAATCGACGCAATCGGTTGCCGGCGGTCGAGTTCGTGGCTGAATATTTGCACATCGAGTTCGAGTTCGCGTCCTGCCCTAATGAGTTGCTCGCCCATGGACACGCGTTTGCTCCCTCCGAGCATCAATATCGTGAATAATCTGCTCATTGATTGTATATATCGTACTTGTATTTCTTTAGATTCTCTTTGTCGCTAAACCATTTTATGGTCTCCTCAAGCCCCTTGCGAATGTCGTATTGCGGTCGCCAGTCGGTGAGGCTTGTAATCTTGGTGTTGTCGCCCCACAGCCTGAACACTTCGCTCTTTCCGGGGCGAAGACGTTGTGCATCTTGCACCCATTCAACATCAGCACCCATGATTTCGGCAATCAATTTCAGGGTGTCAGCCATCGAGATTTCGCTGTTGGTGGAGATGTTAATTTCTTCACCCTCAATCCCTTCGGCTTTAGCGAGAGCTAAGAAGCCGCGGCAGGTGTCTTTCACGAAGTTGAAGTCGCGAGTAGGGGAGAGGTCCCCCACTTTTATCTGCCTTACACCGTTGGCAATCTGAGTGATGATTGTGGGTATGATAGCGCGTGCCGATTGCCGCGGACCGTAGGTGTTAAACGGACGGGCAATCACCACAGGAAGGTTGAAAGCGTTGTAAAAACTCTTGGCGATAGCGTCGGCGCCTATCTTTGTCGCCGAATAGGGCGACTGAGGCTGCTTGGGGTGCTTCTCATCGATGGGAACGTATTGCGCCGTGCCATAAACCTCGCTCGTTGAGGTTACTATCAAGCGCCTCACGCCCATGTCGCGCGCTGCCTGGCACATGTTGAGCGTACCCTTGATATTGGTATCCACATAGCTGTCGGGCGCTATGTAGCTATAAGGTATCGCTATGAGTGCCGCAAGGTGGAACACGGTATCTACATCCTTAGATATATGTCGGCAGAAATTCGGGTCGCGCACATCGCCACACACCACTTCAAGTGCCGGATGCTTGATATCCTCGAGCCACCCCCAGTTGTTGAATGAGTTGTATTGGCTCAACGCTCTCACGGCATAGCCTTCCGAGAGAAGCAACTCGGTGAGATGCGAACCGATAAAGCCGTCGGCACCTGTTACTAATACTTTCTTCATGTCTTTTTCTCTATTTATGTTCCCCAAAGGTAGCAATTATGCTTCAATGGAGCAAATTTTTGTTATTTTCGCAGCGACATAAGCCTCATTCGTTCATCTTTGTCGAGGTGTTCTATCGCATATCGCAGTGTTGTGCGAGCCATTGTCGGTGCATTGGCTTCGAGGTAGTCCATCATCAGCGACCTGTTTTTCTTCCCAATCTCGCGGAGCATCCAGCCGCTCACCTTCTGAATCAAGTCGTGCTCGTGGTTCTTGAATCGGTCGATAAGTTCGAAAGCGATTTCGGGTTTCCCTGCCCGGATATGGGCAAGCGTGGCGACAATCGCAATGCGCGTCTCCCACAAGTTGCCACTTTCGGCAAGACGCATCAGAATCTCATGGTGACGATCGATGGTGTATTCGCCGATAATCTTCGGTGCCGAGAGGTCAACGAGGTCCCAGTTGTTGATGCCGGCGGTATTCGCCAGGTAGAACCGGACAATCTCCTCTCGTTCGCTCTTGATTTTTCGGTAACGCTCCACCAAAGCAAGTAGCGCGCTCAACCGGTGCTCGTGCACCTGCGACTCGAGCATCTCCTTTATCACCTCCATCGGTTGGTCGAATTTGCGCTTTGCCACCGCCCGGTTGTCGGGAACCGTAACTCCGATAAAAACATCACCTTCGCCATATTCCCCCTTGCCGGTTTTGAAAAATGACGACAGCACTGCTATCTTTTCGGGACGGGCAACTTCGGCGAGTTGCGATTGCCATTTTTGTGTTGCTTCTTTCATTATTGCAAATTTTTCACAAAGATACTTCCTTTTGTCAAATCTCATTAAAAATTGCCGTTTTTTGTGCCGAAATTTCTTGCCAACTATCCACGCTCCTTCAAATTTTAAATTCTCAAGCGGTGTCTATGCTCGCTATTGCGCTGAAAATCACTTAGATTGCCCCATTTTTCGCTCCTCGGCAAATCGACTCGAAAAATTTGCGCTTCCACACTCCTCTTTAAAAATTGAACTAACGATGGCAAATTTCATAGTTTTTATGTACATTTGCATTTTATTGTTCAATCTGAGTTTTCGACTATGGTATTAAACTACATTTGGGTAGCATTCTTCGTAATTGCATTTGCTGTCGCTCTTGGAAAATCGATTGCCACCGGCGACCTCTCGATATGGAGCACGATAATGGATTCGTCGTTCTCCTCTGCCGCCACCGCATTCGACATCTCTATCGGGCTTACCGGTATTCTTGCTTTGTGGATGGGCTTGATGAGAATCGGAGAGAAGGGCGGAGTGATTCAATTTTTCGGCAGACTCATCAGTCCGCTGTTTTCCCGCCTGTTTCCCGGAATCCCCAAAGGGCATCCGGCTATGGGAGCGATATTCATGAACGTCTCCGCCAACATGCTCGGACTCGATAATGCCGCCACACCGCTCGGATTGAAAGCGATGCAGGAATTGCAGTCGCTCAACGACAAGAAAGACACAGCCAGCGATGCGATGCTCATGTTTCTCATCCTTAACGCCTCGGGATTGTGCCTAATTCCGATAGGTGTGATGATGTATCGTTCGCAATGCGGCGCTTCAAGCCCCACCGATGTGTTTATGCCGATTCTTGTGGCTACATTCGTCTCCACGCTTGTCGGAATAATCGCACTCTGCTTCAAGCAGAAAATCAATCTGCTCAATCGAGTGCTTCTCACATGGCTCACATGCATCACTGCAGCGATTGTTGCCCTTGTGTGGTTTGTCTCTTCACTTCCGCAAGACAAGGTGCAACTCTACTCATCGTTTGCCGCCAACTTCATACTTTTCTCCGTAATCATCGGCTTTTTGCTTGCCGGAATGAAGAACAAAGTGAACATTTTCGACGCATTTATCGATGGTGCGAAGGATGGTTTCAAGACCGCGGTGCTCATTATCCCTTATCTGGTGGCTTTCCTCGTTGCTATCGGTATGCTTCGTGCTTCGGGCGCGATGGATGTGCTCACCGACGGACTCACTTGGCTTGTAGCCGCGCTTGGTTTTGACGCTGATTGGGTGGGCGCACTCCCCACCATGCTCATGAAGCCGTTGAGCGGTAGCGGTTCGCGTGGTATGATGGTGGATGTGATGAACACCTACGGTGCCGATGCATTCGTTTCTCGCGTGGCATCGTGCGTTCAAGGTAGCACCGATACTACATTCTATATTCTCGCTGTCTATTTCGGCAGTGTGGGAATCAAAAAAACTCGTTACGCCGTGCCTTATGCGCTTCTCGCCGATATTGTCGGCTCTATCGCCGGCGTTGCTGCTGCATATTTTTTCTTTAGATAATATTATTTTGCTATGCCGAGAGGAGATATTTTAAAATATGGCAATTATGTGTTTGAATTGGTGGAAGTGCCGCCATTTGACTCGGTTCAAATGACCACTTTCCTCGATGGCGCCGCTATTGTCGAGCGTGAAGATGAAGAAGGACACTCGCTTTTTGGACTGATAAACAATCATGGAGATTTCGTAATCCCTACAAATTGCCGATATATTGAATATTTGGGGGAGGGTTTATTCTCGGTTTCTCTCGATGGAATCGATTGCGATCTCTATGACAGTAAAGGGAATAGGTTGACCAACGAAGGTTATATCGAGCTCGGCGATGCTGCCGATGGCTTTGTGCCGTTCAAAACCGACGACCTCCTTATGGGATACCTCGATTACAAGGGGAATGTGGTTTTCCCGGCAAAATTTACGACAGCTTATCGTTTCAACGACGGAATAGCCAAGGTGGAACTTTATAGTCGCAATATCTTATTGACTACATACATCGATACCAACTTAAATTATCCGATGCTCAGCGAGCAGCACGTTTACACGCATATCTCCGAATTCACCGATGGTTTTGCCACAGTTTGCCCCTTCTCCCAGAAAGGTAGTATTATCATCGACCGCAATTTAAAGCAGGTTTCTCCCGTAGGGAAGGGATATTATATATACGAGACTTTAGGGCAGGGGATGTATGTGTGCACCGACCCTGTTCCTAAAGACAAAGTTGATGAATATTTCATCCTTGATGTGAAAAACAATCGTCAAATGTCTGTGCCATACAATTTATTGGTTTTGGCGAACTATACCACCACCGATAGCGGCTTGATTGTGCTCTCTTACAACGGTTATAGCGACCGTTTCTGCACTTTTATCGACCTTGAGAAGCAAGAAATACGCATCACAGAATATGACTATTTCCTCAATGGTTACGATGGCTACTACTTGGCGCGTCGCAAAGGCTTGTGGACTGTCCTTTCGCCCGATTTAACCGAAGTTACCGGCTTTTTTAAGTTTATAATTGCCGCCGATTCGTTTGTCGCGGTTGTTAAGGATTCGGCAAACGACTTTCTTTATGCGTCGGTGGATGGCAATCCTGTCCCCTCAAAGCATTACCGTTATGCAGGCTTGTTCAACCACGGATTGGCGATTGTGTCGCAATGCAAGGACCATTTCGGTCTTATCGACCGCTCCGGCAATATTGTGGTGCCGATGATGTTTTCACAAATGCAATACTACGAAGAGGGCGTTTATTTCGTCATCAAGAACAACCGCCAATATATGCTTCGTGAATTGATGAACTAAATGTTTGACACTATGAGTGATATGCAATCTACAGAGGCACCTTTCACACTTGTCCCTTTTCTTGAGCAAGTCAACTATGTTGGCATTTTTAGGGATGGCTTTGCGGTGGCGGAGTGTCCCGGTTTTCGCCGAGCCGGAATCATCAACAGGCAAGGTGAATGGGTTTTACAACCCCATTTCGACTCGGTGAAGCAAGGCGAGAGGTATGTAGCCCGCAGCGGCAACGATTATATGGTTGTAGGCGTTGACGGAAGTGTGGGGCAGCGGAAGTATCAAGCCATTGGTGGTTTTAATTCCGGGTTGTCACCTGCTAAGATAGATGGCAAATATGGCGTAATTGATCTGGAGGAGAACGAAATTGTTCCGTTTTCCCACGATAACATCGGAGTTTTTAGTTGCGGACTCGCTCGTACGACCGATAACGGAATCAATGGCTACATCAACGCTGCCGGTCAATTTGCAATCCCTCAAATCTATGCAAATGCGTCGAATTTCAACGAAAATCTCGCTTCTATAATCCCCAATGATAAGCGAAAATGGGGCATAATTGATTCTACCGGTGCCCATGTTGTTCCCGCAATCTACGATGAAATCGGGAAATTTGTCAATGGAATGGCACTTTTCCGCCGAGGTGATGTTCGCGGCTTCCTGAATAGCAATTATGAGGAGGTTTTCCCAGGTAAATTCGATGATTGCGGCACATTCTCTCCCGATGGCATCGCAGTGTATGAAATCGACGATGACTACGGCATTATCAATGCCTCAGGGCGTGTTATTTGCCTCCCGGAGTACTCCTATATCTCAGCGCCATCCCACGGGCGTCTGTTGTGCATCAAAGACCACTTCCCGCTTTTTATCGATATCACCGGCAAGGTGGTTATTCCTCAATCTTACACCCTTGCACGAGGATTCAGCGAGGGGCTTGCTGCAGTTAAGCGCGACGGTAAGTGGGGCTATATCGACATTGATGGACTTGTGAAGATAGATTTCAACTTCTCCAAAGCCGAAGATTTTCTCGATGGACTTGCG
>SFER01000165.1 GCA_004557195.1 Bacteroidales bacterium
GTCTTGAGGCGCGCATTGCCACCTCATGCCTTCCATCCGAATGTGTCAATCAGCGCTTCGTGTGGACGCCAATGTTATGTGGCTTATCCCGTAAAGAAAGATTAAGGGTTATCCCACTTACCTTTGAAAAAAATCCCGAAAGGGATAAACATATCTGAGTAATCAGAACTTGAAATGACTTCTTTGGGATTACGCTCTCAATGAAGTTTTTTATTTGTGGCAATTTTCGATAAAATAATATAAATGCTAATACCACTAATTTATTCATACTATTTTTCCCCGGAAAACGGCGCGAAGTGATTTCGAGCCGTTTTATTTTTTTTGTTGCAATAAATTATTAATTTTGCACCTTTATAGTGGGGACGGAAGTCGCCATAACTAAAATTACTTGTTTTATGAGAAACATTATCCTCTTTGATAATAAAGAAAATCGTGAGAATCTGTTGCCGCTCACGTTTACACGTCCTGTGGCAGACATCCGTGTGGGAATTGAGACATTCACCGAGAAATGGCAACGTATCTTCCCCGATGCCGAAATCTCGCATCTCACTGTGGAATATCTTCGCCGCAAGTTTGTGCCAAAATACACCTCCGATACCCTGTTCATCGTGGGGCATGTAATCCCCGATGACGCTTTTGTCGAGGCAGTATCGAGTCTCGCGCTGCGCCATGCGATAGTGAAAGACGGAATGTTGCTTGCCTATCGAGGCGACAAGGCGGGTTTTGACGCCGCTTGTCTCGGCTATCGCGATTCTTCGACCGAATGGGATAAAGAATTGCTGAGTGTAAATTTCAACTACGACATTTTTATGCTCAACGACACCGCGCTTGCTCTCGACTACCGTCGCATCGTGGCGGGGCGCGAATCGCAACCGGTGAGCGACTCCAATATTATAATAGGAGACCGATATTTCCCCGATGGCACGCCGCGCCTTTTCCTCGAGGAGGGCGCAAAGATGGAGGGTGCGATAGTCAACCTCACCGAAGGTCCGGTGTATATCGGGAAAGATGCCGAAGTGATGGAAGGGGCATGTATCCGCGCGCCATTTGCCGGATGCACCCACTCGGTGGTGAACATGGGCGCAAAAGTGTATGGTGCCACCACCCTCGGACCCTACTGCAAAGTGGGCGGCGAGGTGAACAATGTGGTGTTTATCGGCTACAGCAACAAAGCGCATGACGGATTCCTCGGAAATGCCGTGATAGGGGAGTGGTGCAACATCGGTGGCGGCACAACAGCATCCAATCTCAAAAACGACTATGGCGAGATTAAGTTGTGGAACTACCCGCAGGCGCGTTTTGTGCGCACCGGTTTGCAGTTCTGCGGCCTCATAATGGGCGACCACACCAAACTCGGAGTTAACACCATGATAAACACCGCCACAGTGCTCGGCGTGGGGGTTAACATCCATGGAACAGGCTTCCCGAGAAACTTCGTGCCATCGTTCTCCGAGGGCGGCTCGTCGGGATTTGTCGATGTGTCGCTCACCAAGTTCTTCACTATTGCCGAGCGAATGATGGCTCGCCGCAACAAAGTGTTGAGCGAAGACGACAAAGAGATGTTTAAATCGATTTATTCAATAGCCGACAATTACAAATAATGAATATGAAGAAAATACTCTATATCCTACTTCTCGCGGCTGTCGCCCAATTTGCGAGCGCCGAAGAGTTCACTCCGGCGCAGAAACTCCGCATGGCAGAGTATGCCATTGAAAAATTTTATGTTGATGACGTAAATTCCTCCGAACTTGTGGAGAACGCAATCAAAGGGATGCTCGAGCACCTCGACCCCCACTCCTCCTACACCGACCCGGAGGAGACAAGCGAAATGACCGAGCAACTCGACGGCGAGTTTGAAGGCATCGGAATCCAATTTCAAATGAAAGAAGACACCTTGTATGTGATTCAAACAATCGCCGGAGGTCCATCGGAACGCGTCGGAATCCTTGCCGGCGACCGCATCGTGATGGTAAACGACACCGCAATCGCCGGTGTGAAGATGAAACAACGCGACATAATGAAGCGCCTTCGCGGCAAGAAAGGCACCATGGTGGAAGTGCTCGTGAAGCGTGGAAATGAGAATATCTCATTCAGAATCAAGCGCGACAAGATACCGGTAACGAGTATCGACGCCGCCTATATGATTGCTCCCGGCGTGGGATACATAAGATTGAGCCGATTTGGTGAGAAATCGTATCAAGAGTTTATGGAGAAAGTGAAACTCCTCAAGAAACAAGGGATGGAACGCCTCATATTCGACCTCAGCGACAACGGCGGCGGTTACCTCAACTCTGCAACACAGCTCGCCAACGAATTCCTCTCGGCTGGAAATCTCATCGTATATACCGAAGGACGCCGCTCGTCGCGACACGCGACCAATGCCACCGGCTTCGGTTCGCTCAAGGATATGAAAATCGCAGTGGTGGTAAATCAATATTCGGCATCGGCGAGCGAGATTTTCTCCGGTGCCATCCAGGATTGGGACCGCGGTGTGGTTGTGGGACGTCGCACATTTGGCAAGGGACTTGTTCAACGCCCGTTCCCATTTGCCGACGGCTCGCTCATCCGCCTCACGATTGCACGCTATTACACCCCATCGGGGCGCTGCATCCAGAAACCCTACGACAAAGGAAATGACGCCTATGCCCGCGACATCATCGATCGTTATAACAACGGCGAACTCACCAGCGCCGACAGCATCCATTTCCCCGACTCGCTTCGATATACCACATTGCGAAGCAAACGCGTGATTTATGGCGGTGGCGGCATTATGCCCGACCGATTCGTGCCCTTCGACACCACTCAATACACCAAATATTACCGCTCCCTTGTAGCAAAAGGCGTGATAAACACATTCTCGGTGAACTATGTGGACAAAAACCGCAAGCAACTCAAGCGCCAATACAAAACCGAGGAGGATTTCTGCAGCCGTTTCAGCGTGAGCGACGACATGGTGGAAGAACTCACCCAACTCGGGCTTCGTGAGAAGGTGGAAATCAACAAAGAAGAATTGAAAACGAGTGCGCCGCTTATTCGTCGCGTACTCAAATCGATGATTGCCCGCGATCTATGGACCATGGATGCCTATTTCAGAGTGTATAACGAGGAGAATGACATTGTACAGGAGGCTCTGCGCATAATTAGCGATGATGCGCTCTACGACAGAGTGCTCAACGAAGGCGCCACTCGCAACACCGACAAGGTGAGTAAAAACAACGATACTTATTGAAGATGAAATACACCGAACTATATATTAAAGGAGTGTTTGAAATCGAGCCGGTGCGCTATGGCGACCACCGCGGCTATTTCTGCGAGACATTCAAACTCGAGGAGTTTCGCAGCCATGTGGGGAATGTGGAGTTTGTCCAGGACAACGAGAGCTACTCCACTCACGGCGTGCTGCGCGGACTCCACTTTCAGGCAGGGGAGTGGTCGCAGGCTAAGTTGGTGAGGGTGTCGCGCGGACGCGTGCTCGATGTCGCCGTGGATTTGCGCCGCAACTCCCCCACATGTGGCAAGAGCGTGGTGGTGGAGCTAAGCGCCGAGCAAGGCAACATGCTGTATATTCCGCGCGGATTTGCCCATGGATTTGTGGTTGTGGGCGATGACGCGCAGTTCCAATACAAGGTGGATAACACCTACCATCCCGAGGCTGAACACACCCTTGCGTGGGACGATCCGGAACTCGACATCGATTGGCGCCTTCCGGCAAGCGAACTTCTGCTATCGGCGAAAGATGAAGCCGGAATGACGCTAAATGAGGTTAAAAATAGTTATTTATTCTAAAATACGGATTTCTGTGGCAGCCATTCGCAGATGCTTTATGCCTGTTTTGGGAGGCTTAGAGAAGCCACAGAGGGCATTCTCGGGCATGTGCGAGGTGGCGTTGAAAGCGCCGACAGGAGCCGCTGTATAATATATTAGGAGTAAAAACATTTGGAAATTAGCGCGAAAGTTGCTATCTTTGCACAGTTTTTCGGACTAAGGATTCGCCTGAACGCTCTAAATCGTTGAAAGATAGGGTTGAAGGCGGGTTTTTGATGCGTGAACATAGAAATAAAGAATAAAACAAAATAAGTATTAATTAACAAAAGCAAAACAGAACTAAGATGCCTACAATTCAGCAATTAGTAAGAAAAGGACGTGTTGCTTTGGAATACTCCAGCAAATCTCCGGCATTGGATTCATGTCCACAACGCCGCGGTGTATGCGTGAGAGTATATACCACAACTCCAAAGAAGCCAAACTCGGCTATGCGTAAAGTGGCACGTGTAAGATTGACTAATGGTAAAGAAGTAAACTCCTACATTCCTGGAGAAGGACACAACCTTCAAGAGCACTCAATCGTGATGGTTCGCGGTGGTCGTGTAAAAGACCTTCCGGGTGTGCGTTATCACATTGTACGCGGTACATTGGATACAGCAGGTGTAAACGGACGTACCCAACGTCGTTCCAAATATGGAGCTAAACGCCCCAAAGCAGGAGCAAAGAAGTAATCAACTTTTCTTCAGAGAACAAAAAATTTAAGTAACAAACTTAGTTTTTTCGTTTTATTGGATTGATATTACGGTTGAGTAAATGACATCAGAGGATGTCGTTGAAGCAAAGTAAAAAGACAACCAAGCGAACAAAAAACGCAACATTTTTAAAAAGACATGAGAAAGGCTAAGCCAAAAA
>SFER01000166.1 GCA_004557195.1 Bacteroidales bacterium
CTGCGCCGTTAGAGAATACACGCCCATTTGACGATTCTTTGCAGTTTAGCGTTACATAATTGCCGGTATTTTTGTTATACCCGTCAATAATGATTGATTTTGCTCCAAGAGCTACTTGGGAAGTAATCATAATTTCATCATTAAGGATGTTAAAGTGAATAACATCCGGTGATGCAGCATCTGTACTGGTGCATAAACCGATTGCTTCTACAAGCGCATCTGTTGTATATGATTCTACAGTGTATTCTGCTGCATTTACATTATTTGCAGAGAGAAGTGCAACTGCTAAAAATAATGTTTTTCTCATGACTTTATAGTTTTAAGTCTAATCAACCATCCCCGTATTTAGGGATGGTTGATATGGAAATTGTTGTTATTTCACGAATTTGCAAACTGCATTGCCCACTTTGGCAATGTAGAAGCCTGCATTGAGTGAGGAGATTGCTACTACGCCTTCGCCTGATACAGGAGCGGTGAACATAACCTTACCTGCCATGTCGTAGATTTCAACTTGTGTATTTTCTGCACCAGAGATGAAGAGTACATCACCGGCTTTGATGATGCTCGATTTAGCCACTTCAATGGTATTTACAGCACCGGTAGAGCCAAATTCAACAGCGCCAACAGCAGGATTTGCACCGCGTGCGTTTCCGTAGGCATCGGTAGTGGGGATTTTTACACCTTCGAGGGTTGCAATACCGGCACCGATAGCGATACTACCTTCGGCAAGAGTAGCAGTGGGGACAGCACCTTCGAGGAGAGCGGTTGGGTGGAACGGAGGCTCATCGGGAAGGTCTTCGGGGTGTTCGGCAGTTGCTTTGAACACTTTGTCCTTGCCGAAATCGAGAGTCTTGTTACCATTCTTTGCACCATAGATAGTAACAAACTTGTCTTCTACAGCAGCGAAAATGTTGTTGTAGGCAGTAGCATTAACCGTTTGGGGTTGTTCTGTGCCACCCGACACATCACCTTCGAGATAGAAGCACTTGATATCGTTCAAGCGGCTTGAAGTCCAAGGGTCAAAGAAGTTTTGAGCGAAAAGGTTGTTGACTATAACCGGAGTCATAGCCACGGCAGTTGCGCGAGCCCAAAGGTTGATAGCGCCACCATCGTCGCTTGTGGGATTACCTGAGATATTGCCAACGAAAGTGTTGTTTACAACCACAGGTGAGAAACCGTTTGATTTATGAGCGTGTTGCATGTAGATGGCGCCGCCACGGTCGGCTGCGTAGTTGTTGGCAAATGTACAGTTGGCAATATAAACCTCGGGAGTTGCTTTGTCGGCGCGAGAGTTAACTGCGATAGCACCACCGTTGGTGCTGATGTTGTGTACAAACGAAGAATTGGTGATGCGTGCATTAACACCATCATAGATACAGATTACACCACCACTATAACCACCTTTTGACTCATTCTCATAGAAGTAGCATTGGTCGATGACAACAGTACCGCCTGAGATGCGAATAACGGCACCATTCACTTTTTTGTCAACATCCTTGTTGTTGTATGCTTCGCAATTTGTCATTGTCATCTTGGCAGTGCCGGTGACTGTCATTACGATGTTTTTACAACCGGTAAATTTGAGGTTTTTGAAAGTGATATCGCTTTCAGCACCCATTTTGAAGAGACGGTTAACCGAAGAAAGAATAACAGGAGTGTTGTTCTTCTTGTTCATACCATCGAAAGAAATAACCTTGCCGATAAGGTCCATTTCGTCGATACCTTCGGGAAGGAGAAGTTCTGTACCATCGAAATCGAAATCGATAGTGGTTGCTGTACCGTTGGGAGTGTCGGCGATGATTTTCATCAACGAGCCTTCGGTGTTGGCATCCATTACAGAAGTAGTAACAGTTGCGGCGTTACCGCACAATGTTCCTGCAAATAGTGCAAGAGACATTAAGAGAGTACTCTTTTTCATAATTTAAATTTTTAGTTAAACAAAATTAGTTATTTAGGTTGAATCTAAATCTTTTTTAGATGATTACTTTTATGGTTTTGTTTATTGTGTCATTAGAGAGCGAGACGAAGTAAACTCCGTGGGGGAGTCCTTCGATGTTGATGCTCTGCGAATTGGCTGTCTTAACAAGGCTTCCTGTCGCTGAAAACACCATGGCATTGGCATCGGTGACCAATCCTGAGATTTCGAGGTGGTCGCCATTTCTGGTGATAGAGATATTATCGGCTGAGACGCTCTCCACCGACGAATCTTCGGGACGAATCACGACATACACCGGCAGATGGTCGCTAACATCGCTAAGAGTGAGCGATGCAACTTCTGCAATACCCGATTCAATACATGTGAATTTCATTGCATCCACATATCGGTTGTAGCAAATTACCATATCGATGCACGATGTTGGGTCATCGGCAGGATATGTGTAAATGTCGGTATCATTGATGATTTTGAAACCGTTGTTCTTAAATGTAACCATCGCCCTGTAGGTGGGTTGTGCATTGAAGTCGCCGGCAACAAAGACCGCCTTGGTTTGTTTGCGCGCATAGTCGATAATCCATGCGGTGGCTGTGTCGCGGTCGTCGGCGTTGAGCGAGTAGTGGGTCGAAATGAAGATATATTTCGGAAATTCGGCAATTATAATGCCTCGGTTTTCTTTATCGCTTGAATTGGTGCCGCGGGTGAATGTATGTGTGGTTACGGCAATCGGTTCCTCTTTGGATAGCAGCCCGATGCCATAGTATGTGCCAACGAGAGCGTGGAAAGAATAGTGCATCGAGGTGCCATCGGCAATATCTTTAAGATAGTTATGTCTTTGGAGCAGCACGGTGCGGTTATCCACTTCCTGCACTGCGACAACATCGGGGTTGGCATTATTGATAACGGTAACAATGTCGGCAACTCGAGCATCGGTCATTCCATGCCCTTTAATATTATACGACATCATTTTGATGTCGGCCGCGCTTGCTTGTACCACCATCAGCAACGAGAATACTATTGAGAAAATCTTTTTCATGTTATTGTAGTTTATTTTATATATTCGAGAATTGAAATGATAGGCAGATGGTCGGACAATGTCGATTGGATTGCCTGAGTGGAAATAAGGCGCCATTTCTCGATGGGACGTGCATAAATGTAGTCGAGCTTGAGAAACGGAGCTTTTGCCGGGAACGTAAATGCCGAATCTGTTGCAGGAAACCATTTGACATTCATTACATCGGTGATTGCCTCTGTGTAATGCCTTGCATTGAAGTCGCCGGCAATCACAGTCGGGTAGGGGACGTGTGATAAATGCTCTGTAATCCATTCGGCTTGAATTTTCCTTGTCTCGCGGCTCACTACATCGAGGTGTGTGCCGTTGAATGATATTGTATCTTCTCCCATCTCAAAAACACCTGCAAGCAAAGCCCGAGGCTCGGTGTTTTGAGGATTGGGAAGCATTATTTTTTCTACTTTAATTGCAGGATATTTGGAGAGGATAGCGATACCCTCGTATCCGCCTCGATAGGGTATTGTCTTGCCATAGAAGCCAAACATTCCTGTGTGGTAGGCGAGTTCGCCGATAAAATCCTTGCCGTTTTGGTGCGGGGCAAGACGCCGCATTGTGTGCACATCCACTTCTTGAAGTGCCACGAAGTCGGGGTTGAACGCAATGATGTGTTCGGCAAGTTGCTTGAGTGTGGCAAGTTCTCCGAGCCGGAGATTATATGTCATCACTCTGATGCGCAGAGTGTCGCATCCACTTGCCAATGCCCCAATCGGGCAAAGGCAAGCGAGTATAATTAAAATTGATATTACTATGCGACTCTTCATTTTTGTGTTATCTAATGTATTCCATTTCAGTAACAATAGGCAAGTGGTCGGAAAGCACCGATTGTACAGCCTGTGTGCGAATCACCTTCCATCCTTTTTGAGGAAGGGTGAAAAGATAGTCAATCTTGGTTCTTGGCGCCCAAGAAGGATAGGTTAAATCGTCGTTGGTAACATTGCCCCACACTTTTCTCATTTCCACAATCGGCTTTTGGCTCGGCTGTGTGTTGAAGTCGCCACCGAGAATGGTGGGGTACTTTGCATTTTTGAAATAATTGTTGATGAAATCAACCTGTTGCAAACGTGTTTTCTCCGAAGACACTTCCAGGTGGGTGCAGGCAAACGTGATGGTGTCTTGCTCCATCTCAAAATTGCCGACTATCAAGCCGCGCTGCTCCTTTTTCTCCGGATTTGGAAGAAGCATCTTTTCGATGTCGATCATCGGATATTTCGATAGAATGCCGATTCCGTAGTATCCGCCGGCATAGTTGATATTCTTGCAGTAGAAGCCAAACATTCCGGTGTGGTAGGCGAGCTCGGTAACAAAGTTTTTGCCGTTTTGATGCGGTGCTCTTTCTCGCATAGTGTTACAATCCACTTCCTGGAGTGCGACAAAATCGGGGTTGAAAGATTTTATGTGTTGTGCAAGTTGCTCGAGCGATGCCAATTCTCCGAAACGAAGGTTGTAGGTCATCACTTTCACTTTAATTGTGTCGCTTTGTGCCATTGCCGAAAGAC
>SFER01000008.1 GCA_004557195.1 Bacteroidales bacterium
AATTATTATTGTGTTGATGGCAATTCTAAAATCAATTTGGTGAGCTACCGCACCGGCGAAGTTGTGAAAACCGTTTTCGATGCCGCTACTTCTCGCAACTGTCCGTTCAAGACTTTTGAAGGATTCTATATCTCGCCCGATGAGACTAAAATTCTTCTTTATGTGAATAGCACTCCGGTGTATCGCCATTCTTTCAAGGCAAAATTCTATGTCTATGAGATTAAGCGCAACAATATGAAGCCGCTCTCTACCACCGATTTCCAAGAAATCCCTAAATTCTCTCCCGATGGCAGAATGGTGGCATTTGTTGTTGACAATAACGTGTGGATTAAGAAACTCGATTTCGACATCGAAGTGCAAGTTACTACCGATGGCAAGAAGAATGAGATAATCAACGCAGTCCCCGATTGGGTTTATCAAGAAGAATTTGGAATGCTCAATTCTTTTGCTTTCAACAACGAAAGCACTGTGCTTTGTTTCATCAAATGGGACGAGTCGAAGGTGCCTCTCTTCAAATTCCCGCTCTACGAGGGCTTTTGCAACCGCAAGAGTGAGTATCGCTACTATCCCGGCGAATTTGAATACAAATATCCTGTTGCCGGCGAGACAAATTCCACCGTGCAGGTGCTCAGCTACGACATCGATAACCGCAAAACCAAGGTGTTAGATATCCCCATGGATGCAGATGGGTATATTCCCGACATCCGTTTTGCCGGCGCCACCGATAAGTTGATGGTTACCACTCTCAACCGCAACCAGAATTTCCTCACAATCCACGCTGCCAACCCTATGTCAACAGTGTCGAAGGTCGTTTATAAGGAGCAAAGCAAATCTTGGATTTCTATCGACAAATTCCTCGATAACTTGAATTGTGCCGATGAATCTTTTGTTGTGTGGAGCGACCGCAGCGGTTTCGGACACATATATAAATATAGCATCAGCGGAAATCTCCTCTCGCAAATCACAAAAGGCGACTGGATGGTTACAAAATACTACGGATACGACACCGCCACCGCTTCGCATTATTTCCAATGCACCAAAGACGATGTAACAGGTCGTGCAGTCTATCGCCTCAATGCCAAAGGCGTTTTGACTAAGGTCGCTGCCCAACCGGGAACTAACTCGGCTACATTCAGCGGCAATATGAACTATTTCATTTTGTGCCACAGCGACTACACCACTCCTCCGGTATATACAATGTGGAATGCTCGCACTTCCAAGAAACTTCGCACCCTCGAATCCAATAAGGAGTATGCCTCGAAATATTGCGCCCCCGGCATCCCGGTAAAGGAACCAATCACCATCCAGGCTTCGGGCTATTCGCTCAACGGCTATGTGATTAAGCCTGCCGGGTTCGACCCCTCTTGCCGCTATCCGGTTATCCTTTCGCAGTATAGCGGACCGGCATCGCAAATGGTGCTCAACCGTTGGAGTTTCGATTGGGAACAATACGCCGCCCTTCAAGGCTATGTCGTTGTGTGTGTCGATGGTCGCGGCACCGGCGGCAGAGGCAAAGAGTGGGAGTCGTTGGTGTATATGAAACTCGGTCAACTCGAGGCTGCCGACCAGGTGCTTGTAGCCGATTACATGGCTAAGCAATCCTATGTCGATTCATCGCGCATCGGCATCTGGGGCTGGAGCTACGGCGGTTATTCCGTGCTTATGGCTATGTCTCGAGCAGATTCCAAGTTTGCTGCCGGAGTTTCAATCGCGCCCGTTACCGATTGGCGTTTCTACGACACAATCTACACCGAGAGATATATGCGCACTCCTCAGCAGAACTATACCGGCTACGATGCTGCATCGGCTATCAATGCAATCCCCAATCTCAAAGGACGCCTCCTCATCATGGCGGGCACTGCCGATGACAATGTGCATCTCACCAACACAATCAACTATGTGTCGGAACTTCTCAGCCAAAATAAATTCTGCGACATGCTCCTGTATCCAAATATGGACCATTCAATCAAAACCTGCGATGCCCGTTTTGTGTTATATAGTAAAGTGTTTGATTTCTTCGACAATAATCTAAAGAAATAGTCTTTACTTATGGGGCAGGAAATTAGAAAACCCAATCAGAGCGATGCTTTCAATCTCTGGCTCAATTTTATGGTCACCGGTGTTGCTTTTGCTACGCCGTTGGTCATTGCATATTTTTTCCGCCCTCTTTGGCTTCCGTTTGTTACCGGTGCGCTCACCATTCTTCTGTTTCTCTATGTGAGAAACGGACGCGGTGGCTCGAAAAAGTGTGGCAATCACAAGGGGTGTTACATACTTCCCTACATTTTTGCCCGCACCATGTATATCTTCACCATCATCTCTGCTCTGTTATCGTTTTGGGTAGCGACAAATGGCGGATTTGCTCCGGTTGAAGAGAAGTATGGCAAATTGGTGCATGTTTGCTATTTCCCAATCCTCATTATTGCCCCATTGCTTGCATTCAATGCACTGCGGGCTTTGTGGCACAGGCATGCATGTCTGTTTTGTGTGCTTTGCTGGATACACAACGGCTTCCCGCAGGAACAAGGCTACTTGCGCAATTTTATGGGAAAAGAATATTTGCGAGTGATTAAATCCACCTCATTTGTCGGCTGTCTGCTCACAGTGGGTGGATGGCTCTATTTCCTGTTCCTCTACAATAGCGCAAATGTGAGCAGTTACGATTCGCTGATTTTTGCCGGAGTGCCACTGCTTTTATGGTTCATCCACGCTTGCTCACTCTCGGTGAGATGCCTCACAATTGCAATGTTTCGCGACAATTTAGCCAATAATGTATGCTTTATCAAGGGGAAGTCTTATTACCGGTTCTTGATTTTTGTCGATGATTGCATCTTGCTGGCGAGAAACGAGAAGTTTAGAGCATTCGACACCCCCGCTTCCTGCTATTTCCCATATTCCGGCGATGTGAGGGCGCAGGAGGTTGCCGCTTCCTTGAATCTGAATGCCGCCGAATGTCGCGTGCTTTATGTCAACGACGATGCCTCCAACGATTGCTCGATGATTCATTGTGCGCTGTTCTTCGATTCTCGCGACGATGTGGCACTCGAAGGACAATGGCACGACACCAAGTCGATGAACCATCTGTTTTCGTCGCAACGCATTACACGAGTTTTGCGCAACGAGTATTTTCGCATCCGTGCCGCCGTCTCGGCTTACAAGACCTATAACGAGGATGGCTCGCGTCGCTACCGAATCAAAGAATATTTCCCTAAATTCAACCTCTCGGATATTCGCACCGCCAATTTCGATCTCTCAAATCCCAAATGGATGATTAACTCAATCCGTAACGAGGACCACCCATCCACACTGTGGCGTTTTATTTACTATCGTTATTTCGAGGGGCAAAACGATTTAGATTAAGTAATGAATACACTTCCACTCATTGTAATATTAGGACCCACTGCCTCAGGAAAGACTCGTCGTGCAGTTGAACTCGCCCGAATTATCAACGCTGAGATAATCAGCGCCGACAGCCGCCAAATTTATCGGCACATGGACCTCGGTACCGGTAAAGACATCGAGGAATATGGCGATGTGCCATACCATCTCATCGACATCTGTCCTCCGGGCTACAAATACAACCTCTTTGAGTTCCTCCGCGATTATAAAGCAGCCGAGAATGATATTCGAGCACGCGGACGCAATGTGGTGCTATGTGGCGGCACCGGGCTGTATATCGAGACTGTACTCAAAGGCATCGAATTGCCTCCGGTGCCTCAGAATCCCGAGTTGAGGCGCGAATTGGAGACCAAGTCGCTCGACGAACTCACCGATATCCTTCGACAGTACAAAACGCTGCACAACACCACCGATGTAGATTCGGTGAAACGTGCCGTGCGCGCCATCGAAATTCAGAAATATTACCATGAGAACCCGCAGTTGCAAGCCGCTGCAACTCCGCATCCAATGACAAACGTGGTGATTGTGGGTGTGGAAATTTCGCGCGATGAGCGTCGCAACCGTATCTCGTCACGCCTCGATGCACGTATCGATTCCGGAATGATTGACGAGGTGAGAGACTTGATTTACAAGCACGGAGTGCCGGCCGAAGACCTCATTTACTACGGACTCGAATACAAGTTTCTCACGAAGTATGTGATAGGGGAGATTCCCCGCGATGAGATGCGTGAGCAACTCGAAATCGCCATCCATCAGTTTGCCAAGCGTCAAATGACCTGGTTCCGCGGCATGGAACGACGCGGATTTAATATCAACTGGATTCCCTACGACCTTCCTTCTGAGGAGTTTAATGAGCGGATTCTCGATTTGTGCGCCTCCGGTGATTACAAGGAATAGAATGAGCCGGGCATACTTTTGATTACGCCTCTGAATTCCATATCCACAAGTTTGCTCATCAATTCGTGCATGGCAATGCCGGTGGCACTGCGAATGGTGTTGATGTGGACGGTGCCGTTGTTGAGGATGTAGTTGTATATCGGTTCTTCATCGGGTGTGATGTCGGGGAATAGCGAAGCATCGACCGCCTTCTTTACGGTGTCTTGTGGCACTTCCCACCTCATCGCCTCCACAAGGGCATCGACATCGGTGTATAGTGCCGCTTTGTTGCGTCGTATCAGAGTGTTGCACCCTGCCGAATAGGGGTCGGTGGTGCGTCCCGGCACGGCAAACACATCACGGTTGTATTCCATCGCCAGCGATGCCGTTACCATAGCGCCACCCTTTACGGCGCTCTCCACGACAATGGTGCAGTCGGATAGCCCCGCCACTATGCGGTTGCGCGCAAGGAAATTGGCGCGGTGAATCACATCCTGCGAAGTGTAGTCGGTGAGCAACATCCCGCTATCCTTTATCATCGATATCGCAAAACTGCGATGCTGAGCCGGATAGATGGTGTTGAGTCCGTGGGCAAGCACTGCGACAGTGGATAGCTTGTTGCTCACAGCCGCTTGATGCGCTGCTATATCAACCCCATATGCGAGTCCGCTCACCACAACGGTGTCGGGGAATATCTGCGAGATTCCTTTTATCATCTCCTCTATCACTCCCTTGCCATAGATGGTGGCGTGGCGTGTCCCCACGATGCTTATCACATGCTGCGAGTCGAGATTGGCATACCCTTTGCCAAACAGCATGAGCGGCGCATCGACGCATTGCAGCAAGCGCTTGGGATAATCGCTGTCGGTGAAATAGGTGGTTGAGATGTCGTTCTTGTCGATAAAATCCAACTCCCGTTTTGCCTTCTCAAGGATTCCTTGTCGGTATTGCCACTCCAAGATTTTGTTCTTGCTTCCCGTGATGGCGCAAAGCTCCTCCTCACTCATCGTGAAGAAAGTTTGTTCATCGGGGATTACATCGAGAAACTGCCGGGCGAGTTCAATGCCCATGCCCCTGATTAGAGAGAACGCAATACGATAAGGCATGGCTGATTGCTATTTGAGATATGGTTTGAATTTCTCGGCAAGGAGTTCGCCTCTCGACAACTTTCCGTCTTTGAGACACACGCAACTCACCACGGCGCTAATGACCATCTCGCCGGTAGCGGCATTGAAAATATCCTGGTGGAACACAAACCGTACACCCTTCATTTCCACCCAAATGGCGATTACCATGCGGTCGCCACTGCGCAATGGCGTTTTGTAATCCACTTCCACGCGGTTGAGCACTGGTATTAGTCCTGCGTCTTGCATCGCCTTGAACGAAAAGCCGGCGTGGTCGCAAAAACGGTGGCGCGCATGTTCAAGATAGTGGAGATAGTTTGCGTTGTTCACAATCCCTTCGCTGTCTATCTCGTAGTCGCGAACATCAAGTTCTATGCTGTAACAATATTTATTGTCTAATTCCATACAATATTTTTGTGCGAATTTACTACAATTCATCGATTTCTGCAACAGATTTTGCTTTGAGTTTGTCTATTTCGCAATAATGCAGTAATTTTGGGGTTGTGAAACAAAATTTCAAGACTATGAGAAGTAGAATTTCCATAATCGTAGCATCGATGATACTGTCATTCGGTATCGAGATGCTTGGGTGCACATCTGCCATAGTTGCAGGATATGCCACTCGCGACGGGCGTCCCTTGCTGTGGAAGCATCGCGACACAGGCGAGGAGAATAACAAAGTGGAGCGCATCGAGGCTCGCAATGGTAGCATGGAGTATATCGCCCTTTATAATGCGAGCGACAAGGATTGTCGTGAGGCATGGATGGGGTATAACACGGCAGGTTTTGCCATTATGAACACCGCGAGTTACAATCTCAAGGACGATGACGTGAAAGAGATGGACAAGGAGGGTGTGCTTATGGCAGAGGCTCTCGGAGTGTGTCGCACCGTCGATGATTTCGAGCGCTTCCTCATCAACCACAAGAAACCATTGCGTGTAGAAGCCAATTTTGGCGTGATTGACGCCCTCGGGAATGGAGCGTATTTTGAAGTGAACAACCATTCCTACACCAAATTCGACCTCAAAGACGCTCCCGGAGGGGTGCTTGTGCGCACCAACTATTCTCATAGCGGACGCGTGGATGAGGGTATGGGCTATATACGCGAGAAAAATGCCGAAGTGCTTCTTGCTCCTCACATCCTTGCGCACGACATAACCCCGGCGACATTCACAGAGGAATTGTCGCGCTCATTCTACCACTCGCTGCTTGGCACTGATACATCGCTCGGTGGTGAGCGATGGGTAATCGACCGCGACTACATTCCGCGCCGCATTTCGACAGCCTCTTGCGTGGTCGAGGGGGTTGCACCGGGCGAAGATGCCTCCCTCACCACCATGTGGGTGGCTATCGGCTATCCTCCATGTGCCGAAGTGAGGATGGCACGCACCGGAGAGGACGGCGTGCCGGCTGAGTTGCGCGGCACTTTGCCCTCGGGACATTCACCGCTTTGCGATGAGGCTGTGGAGCGCAAGCATCTGGTGTTTCCAATCACCCGCGGCAGCGGTTCCAATTATCTCGACATCTCCTTGCTCTTTAATGCGCAAGGCACAGGATATTCTCAAATCTTAAAAATCAAGAATCTGGATTACTATTCAAAACATCGACGTTAGTTATGTGGCAGAGTGCACTTCTCACAGTGGGGATGCTTGTCATCTCCAATATCTTTATGACATTTGCCTGGTATGGGCATTTGAAATTGCAGCAAACCGGGGTGAGCAGTAATTGGCCCCTTTATCTTGTGATTTTATTCTCCTGGGGTATTGCATTGCTGGAATACTCCTTTCAGGTCCCGGCCAACCGCATCGGTTTTGTGGGCAACGGCGGACCATTCACTCTCATGCAACTCAAGGTGATGCAGGAGGCAATCACGCTTGTGATATTCACCGTGTTCACAGTGGTGTTTTTCAAGGGTGAATCGCTGCATTGGAATCATTTCCTCGCATTTTTGTTGCTGATAGGCGCAGTGTATTTTGTGTTCCTGCCAACTTCCGAGGGATGATAGAAACCGATTTTTATACCGTCTCGGGAGGGAAATACCTCGCCTTGTTTCTTCGCCGATATCTTTCTCGATTTCTGGTGCCTGTGGTTGTGGTGTTCTTGCTCCCGGGGGTATTGTCGTTTTTCGATTATCGTTGGGGAGTGGTGCTGCTTATGTTGATTTTCATACTCCTTCCGATGGCGATGTCGATGCTTTATATCTCGGAGGCATTGCGACCCGAGGCGCGATACACCATCCGACGCAAGAAAGTGCAATTCACGAAGCAGAGAGTGGTGATAACATTCCAAGACGATGAGGAGTCGCCTGTGTCAACGGTAGCAGTGCCTTGGGGCACATTTTCCGTGGCAGAGAAACAGAAGAAAGGCATATTGCTCGCTTTCCGCGAGAATAAAGCCTTTCTCTATATTCCTTTCTCTTGCTTGGAGTCGCAAGATGTCGATTCCCTCGACAGTCTTATTGACTCAAAGTTCAATTAGCGAGTGGAGATGCTTTGGTCGAACATCCATTTGAAGAAATCCTTGGAGTTGAAAGCCGGATTCCAGGCGTTGTGGCCGCAACCGATAAATTCGTGGTATTGCACATCGGCATAGCAAACTTTCAGTGCTTTGTAGGCTGCACGAGAAGCCTCGACAGGCACAACCGGGTCGGCATCGCCGTGATAGATGCTCCATTTCACACCTTTTGCTTCTTTCAGACGACTCGGGTTCACAGCCCCACAGATAGCCACAGCCGCGGCAACACCGCTCGGATAGCGGCAGGCGTAGTCATACACACCCATCGCGCCCATCGAAAGCCCCACGAAATAGATGCGTTTCGGGTCGATGTTGTAGCGTGCAGTGAGGTCTTTCACCAAAGCTCGGAGCATACGAGTGCAAGTAACCGGTTCTTCGAGCACAGGGATGCTGTCGGGAGTGATTTTCGATGGAGATGATTCATATCCCCAGAATTGCGATTCGGGGCATTGCGGGAATACTACATAGGAGCGATATTTATCTCTAATTGTGGGGTTTAGGAACATTTGTCCGCCCCAAGTGAGTTGCTTCTCGTTGTCGTTGCCTCTCTCGCCACTGCCGTGGAGGAACACCACGAGCGGATATTTTGCGTCGGGATTGGCTTTTATGGGAGCCAAGAGACGATAGGGGAGAGTGTCTTGCGCCACGATATATTCGTGGGCGGAATATTCGCTCAACTGAGCGGTTGCCATCTGCATCGAGAGCAAAGCAATGAGTAAAAATAATGTACGTTTCATAGTTCAAAGTGTTTTTGTTAGGTAGTGCAAATGTACGGTAATTATTGGAATAAACAAAACAATAGGGAGAAGTGTTTTATTTTTATGGATAGTTTTTTATACATAAAATGCGGAATTATATTTTTTTGTGTTATATTTGCGTAGTGAACATTAAATACCAATTAGAGATGAAAAGATTACTATTATTGATTATGGCGATAGCAGTGACAGTTGCTGCTTGCGATGCCAAAAAAAAGAAATCGAAAGACGAACCAATGGACTCGGCAGCAATAGCCGCAGCCAAGGCGCAAGCCGCTATTGATTCACTCAACTTCGTGATAGCCAAGGGCGCAATGGACAAACTTGAGTTTTTCTTACTTGCCGAGCGTATCCATCCCGATTCCGGTAGCCCGATAATCACCAACGACAAGACCAACTTTATAAAGGTGTATAGTTCAAAATCGATAATACAAGTTTCGATTTCCAATTATAGCCATGGCGGGAATGGTCTTGGAGGACAGACAATCAAGGGGGCAATATCCAATCCGAAATTCAAGACCGACAAGAAGGGCAATTATCGCATGAAATATCGCATCAAGGGAGGCGGATTGTCGATAATGGTGGATATAGAGTTGCTCGCAGGAAGCAACAAAGCGATAGCGCAGGTGTTCCCCGATGATGCCGTAGGCTCATTTGAGATGCAAGGCACACTTGTCCCGCCCGGCGCAGTGGATAATGTAATTGAAGGAATGGAATAGACGAAAGCAGATATGTTATGAAAAAAGTATTTATTATCATTTTCGCCGTGCTGATAGGCACTGCTGTATCGCAGGCGAAATCGAAACAACAGGCGCGTGAAGACTCAATTGACTGTGTAAGAGCAATTAGAGCGGTTGAAAGAGGTTCGTTTGTCATGTTTGCCGAGCGCATTTCGATAGGCGCATGGAACAACATTGTGGATGACGACATGAATTTCGTCGCAGTGAATCCCAAGAAATCGATGGTGCAACTCGTGCCGGTGATAGGGCACTTTGCCGGGGTGAATCTTCCCGGGACACAGTCGAACTACAAGGTAACTGCTAAGCCCTCGAAAAAGGGGGACAAAGGACCGGAGTACAACATATCCTGGTTTGTGAATGGCGCGTATATCAATGCGCAAGTGTTTGTAACGATGTATCGCGACAGCAACGATGCAATGGCGGTTATTGCCGGGGCATACAGCGGACAAGATGTTACATTATATGGAAAAATATTTCCGCTTGAGCTATTCCCTGAAATTGCGGGAAGTTATGATATGCGAGATTGATAGAACGCAATAGGGCAATAAATAAAAAAGGTCGCATCTGCAGTAGTGCCGGTGCGACCATTTTTTATCATTTTACCAATTATAAGTCGAGAGCATTAGGCACTTTCTCGTTGGTGAGAGCGATGTCGATAACCTCTTTCACCGTGCTCACATAGTGGAAGGTGAGCCCTTTGAGATAGGTGTCTTTGATGTTTTCGATATCTTTGCGGTTTTCCTTGCAAAGGATGATGTCGGTGATACCGGCACGCTTAGCCGCGAGGATTTTCTCTTTGATACCTCCCACGGGAAGCACTTTGCCGCGAAGAGTGATTTCGCCGGTCATTGCGATATGGTCTTTCACCTTGCGTTGAGTGAAAACCGAAGCAAGAGAAGTAGCCATAGTGATACCGGCAGAGGGACCGTCTTTCGGGATGGCACCTTCGGGCACATGGATATGAACATTGTATTTGTCGAAGAGTTCGTAGTCAATTCCAAACAATTCGCTGTGAGATTTCAGATATTGGAAAGCGATAACTGCGCTCTCTTTCATCACATCGCCAAGATTGCCGGTGAGGGTGAGTTTCTCACCTTTTCCTTTAGAAACAGCCGACTCGATGAAAAGAATTTCGCCACCTACGGCAGTCCAGGCAAGCCCGGTAACCACGCCGGCAAAATCGTTTCCTTCATATTTGTCGGATGAATATTCCTCGGGACCGAGGTATTCACGCACCTTTTCGAGCGAGATTGTCTTTTCAAACTCCTTATCGGAAGCCTTGAGACGAGCGATGCGACGCAAAATCTTGGCAATCTTCTTGTCGAGTTCGCGCACACCCGATTCACGAGTGTAGGATTGGATGATTTTCTTGAGCACCTTCTTGGGGAAATCTATTTCCTTGGGGTCAAAACCATGCTCCGACAACTCTTTGGGAATAAGGTGCTTGCGAGCGATTTCCACTTTCTCTTCGAGGATATAGCCCGACACCTCGATGATTTCCATACGGTCGAGAAGCGGTTGCGGCATCGTAGCGAGCGAGTTGGCAGTAGCGATGAAAAGGATTTTCGACAAATCGTAGTCGATGTCGATATAATTGTCGTGGAAATGGTTGTTTTGCTCCGGGTCGAGCACTTCGAGGAGCGCTGACGACGGGTCGCCTTTGAAGTCGGCACCGAGTTTGTCAATCTCATCGAGGACAAACACCGGGTTGGAAGTTCCGGCTTTGGTGAGACCTTGGAGGATACGTCCCGCCATAGCACCGATATAAGTGCGGCGGTGACCACGGATTTCCGCCTCGTCGTGCATACCACCGAGCGACACTCTCACATACTTGCGATTGAGAGCATCGGCAATCGACTTTCCGAGCGAAGTTTTACCCACTCCCGGAGGACCGTAGAGGCAGATAATCGGCGCTTTCATGTCTTTGCGCAACTTGAGCACAGCAAGGTGCTCGATGATGCGGTCTTTGACATTTTCAAGTCCGTAATGGTCTTTATTGAGTTGGTCCTCAACCTTTTTGAGGTCGAAATTATCCTCGGTATATACACCCCAAGGGAGATTGAGGAGAGTGTCGAGATAGGTGTATTGCACCGAGTAGTCGGGCGACTGCGGATGAACACGCTCCAGTTTGCGCATTTCCTTTTCGAAAGCGGCAGCAGTGGCTTCGTCCCAATTTTTCTCTTCGGCGCGAGCGCGCAATTCATCAAAATCCTGGTCGGTACCGGCATCTCCAAGTTCGTCTTGGATAGTGCGAATCTGCTGTTGCAAGAAATGCTCACGTTGTTGTTGCGTGAGGTCTTCTCGAGTCTTATTCTGGATTTCCGCCTTGATTTTAATGAGTTGAGCCTCTTTCGAGAGGTTGGAAGTGAGCGCCATAGCACGTTCCTTGATGTCGATAGTTTCGAGCAAAGAAGCCTTCACTTCGGCATCAAACGGGAAGTTGGAGCAGACGAAATTAATGAGGTAAATCGGGTCCTCGATGTTCTTGATAGCAAACAACATCTCCTTGCCATCATCGCCGAGGTCTTGAAGCATACCGATGGCAGTGTCGCGCATAGCACCAAGGATAGCTGTAAACTCGCGGTCTTTGGCTTTAGGCTTCACTTCGGGGTAGGGACTCACCGCACCTGCGAGATATGGCGTAGTGTATAAGATTTTCTCCAATTTGAAAGAGCCGCGTGCTTGGAGAATTACATTGGTAGAGCCGTCGGGCAGTTCGAGCACCTTAACAATATCGGCGATAACTCCCACCTTGTAAAGGTCGTCGAATTCTGGATCCTCGACATGCTCGTCGATTTGGCAAATAACGCCGATAGGGGAATGAGATTTCTGTGCTTCAGTGATAGCATTCAGCGATTTTTTTCTGCCAATAGCCACCGGCATAGTGATACCGGGGAAAAGCACCATATTGCGAAGTGCGAGCAAAGGCAATTCCTCGGGGTTGAAATCGAGTTCCTTGTCATCGCTGTTTTTCACCTTAATTTCTGTTATGATAGGCATTATATGTGGTTTGTCTGTAAAATTGAAGTCTGTCATAAATGCTGTTTGTTTCCGAATAGTTTTACTCAAATGTGATTGTAGCAAATATAGTGCCAAAGTTAGCCATAAAAGCGCAAATGATAAAATATTTCACAAATATTTATAGAATATGCGTAAAAAGTGATTATTTTCCTCTCCAAATTTGTAAAATATTGTGGAGTTGTAGCAGGTAATGACAGTGTTGTTATGTCTTGCTTACTTTGCTTTGACGCAGAGACTTTATTTCGGCAGAGGATTGAGACGAACGATAATTTTTGTGAGTTTGGTTGCTAATTACTATCTTTGCAAAATATGAGAAATCCCGACAGAGAGACAATATTCAGATTCAAGCACTTTTCGGTTGCCAACCGCCACAGTGCCATGAAAGTGGGAACCGACGGGGTGCTTTTGGGCGCTTGGGACGTTATGCCAAGCCCGAATGCTCCATTGCGCGTGCTTGACATCGGAACCGGCACCGGGCTAATAGCCTTGATGATGGCGCAGAGATACCCCGATGCGGCTATTGATGCTGTAGAGATTGACAGTGTGGCAGCCGATGAAGCAGAGATGAATGTGGCTGCATCGCCATGGCGCGAAAGAATTAAGGTGCATTGCTGCAACATCGTCGATTTTGTCGCAAAGCGGAAATATGACATAATAGTGTCAAACCCTCCATTTTTCACCGATGGGATTGTGAGCACCAATAACAGCAGGGCGATAGCGCGGCACACCGAGACACTCCCTTTTGGCTTGTTGATGACAAATGTGACGCGGCTCCTTGCCGACAGCGGCGTGTTTGCAATGATTTCGCCGGCAGAGAGCATTGACATTCTCGAAACCGAGGCTTGCGTCGCCGGGCTTTATCTGTGCAAGCGTTGCAATGTATTCACCAAGCCCGGGAAGCCGTGTCGCAGGATACTCACGTTGTGGAAGAAAGAAATCGGGGCGGTTGATGAGGATAACCTGTTTATCCACACTGCCGATGGCGCATATTCGGAAGAATATACCCGCCTGACAGGTGATTTCTACCTAAAATTCTGAACCCTATCGAATTGAAGCCGCAAAAGCGTCAACCGCTGCGCTGTATTTAGCAACCGAGACACTTTTCTTAACAAGTTTCAACACCTTTCTGTCGACAAATTCGGGAGCATATTCCCAATAAGGTTTCATCTTTGCGAGAATATGGGCATCGCCCTGGAGAGTGTCGGAATAGTAATAAAACAGCGAAGAGATAAATTCGAGCCATTCGCCCGGACTGAGCGGCGCGCCGCCGTTGTATTCTCGCGCCAAAGCCGGATTTGAGAGAAGAGCGCGACCAATCATCACAGTGTCGATGTTTTTGAATCGCTCACCGATGGCATCAATGCCCGCGCAATCGAGAATGTCGCCGTTATACACAATTTTGCTTGACACCCCGGCGATAATGCGCTCGAAAGAATCGATATCGCACTCACCCTTGTATTGCTGCTTCCCAAGCCGAGCGTGGATAGTGATTTGCGATGGAGCAAAAGAGTCGATAAGCCCGATAGCCGCTTTCCCTTCCTCCTCCGATTCCATTCCCAATCTCATTTTAAAGGAGAAAGAGACACTGCCTCGCATAGTGTCGAGAAAATCGAGGAGCGACTTCAGCGCATCGGTGTCGGCGAGCAAGCCGCACCCCTTGTGCTTGCGAGCCACAGGAGGGTAGGGGCATCCCAGGTTGATATCCACCTCCTTATAGCCGAAATCGGTAGCCACGGCAAGCATTTCGCGCGTTTCGTCGAGCGAAGAGCCGAGAATCTGCGGCACGAGATGCGCCACAGTGTTGTTGTCGGGTGAGATGTCGCGAACATCCTTGCGTCTCACTTCGCCATGTTCAACTCGGAGGAAAGGAGTGTGGTAAGACTCCACTCCTCCAAACATTTTCTCGTGGGTGTTACGCCAAAAAGCGTTGGTGTAACCTTGTATCGGTGCTGATTGTATCTTCATGCTGCAAAGTTAATCATTTTTGTTCGATATGGAATTTTGTGCCTGAATTTTATTTAATTTGTACTATTGTTTGTTCAAAATCACCCATTAGTGCCGTTATTAGATTTTATTAACGACATAAATTTGTAATATATCGCCATTTTTCCGTACTTAGCAAAAAATAAATGAAAAAGCGGAATCGCGGATGTTTGGCATGATGTTTGCAATTCCTATTTTCAGATTAAACTTTATACAAGAAATATAGTCTAAAGAACAAATAACCACAAAAGGAATAAAGTTATGAATCGAAAGTTACAAATTATCGCAATCTTGATTCTCGGATGTCTTGGCAGCGTCGCCAATGCTCAAGACTACGATGATATCTATTATGATTCGACCAAGAAGACATCGAAACCCACAGTGGTATCGACACCTACTTCGTCAACGACGGCATCTCCTTCGTATTCCTATTACGACAATTCATATTCCACAAGCGGCAGCACAATAATAAATGGTCGCGATGTGGATGAATATAACCGACGCGGCGACTATGGCGCAGAAGAATATGTGCCGACCGACAGCATTGCCGTTATCGACCAAGGAGAACTCTATGAGGACTATGCATACACCACAAGAATACGCAAGTTTTACAACCCTACAATCATAGTAGAAACAACAGTGCCCACCTATTATGACGCACTCTATGCCCCGGCATTGGCAACAGCCGCTATTGCCACCGCATTGTCGCCATGGTATTGGACCGACTACTATTATTGGAACAGCTGGCGCCCGTATTACTCCTATTACGGATGGCATAACCCATGGTATTATTCGTGGAACTGGTGCTCTCCTTATTATTATGGATGGAACTGCGGTTGGACACCCTACCATCATCACCATCACCACTATTATACACCCTATTATTCGCACCATCACCACTATCCCAACTATGCCTATCATGGCTCGAACTATCGTCCGTATCGCAACGACGGAGGTATGCGCCCGGTGGGACGTGTAGGCGGAGGTAGCGGCCGAGTTGGCACCGGTGGATACTATCGCGGTGGAACAGGCACATCGAACACCCAGCGGAATTATACACCCGGACGCACATCGGGCGGCACTCGTCCCAATCGTGTGGGCACCGGCACATCCAACAGCAACAATGGCGGAAGTGTGGGGACAAACTCAAACAATGGCGGACATCGCGGCTCATACACTCCCGGCAATTCTGGCAACAGCAACAATGGCGGCACTCGCTCCAACAGCGGCTCGGGAAGCTATGACACCCATCGCCGCAGCAACACCCAGCGCGACTATCAGCCGAGCTACAACAACGATAGCCGAGGCGGATACCGCAGCAGCGGAGGCTATTCGGGTGGCAGCCACAGCAGCGGCGGCAGCCGTTCGAGCGGTGGCGGTGGCGGACATCGCGGCGGACGCCGATAATCACATTTGCAAGAAACATCAAAACACGCTTTTAATACTATTGTTATGAAGAAAATATCATTAATTATATCATTGTTGTTCTGTCCCATGATGCTTATGGCACAGGCAGCACCCGACGCATTGACTATCTCGGAGCCCGACATGAGAGGAACGGCGCGCTTCCTCGGAATGGGTGGAGCATTTGGCGCTCTGGGCGGCGATATCTCGGTGCTAAACCAGAATCCCGGCGGTATAGGCATTTACCGCAGTTCGGATATCGCACTCACGCTCGACATCGATTTTCAAAGCTCAAAAGCCCCGGGTAGCGGTTCGTTGAGCCAGACAAAATTTGATGTGAACAACGTGGGATATGTCGGAGCATTCAAAACCGGAAGCGATGTGTTGCCATATTTCAACTTAGGATTCACCTACAACCGTTCCAAGTCGTTCAACCGCCACACCACAGGCAGTTTCGCGCTTGGCACCTCGGTTTCAAACCTCATAGCGTCATACACAACAAACGGAAACTACACCGAGGCGGATTTGATGTACACCGACAGCTATAATCCATACGCAGGGAGGGCTCCGTGGATAAGCATCCTCGCATACGACGCCTTTATGATTTCACCCAACAATCAAGACGGCTTCAACGGCTTGTTTGGCAGAGGCACATCGGGTTATGGCACCTTTGAGACCGTAGAGGAGGGGCACATCGATGAATATTCGATAAATTTTGGAGGCAACTTGTATAACACAGTGTATTGGGGTATGGGTTTCGGTATAACCGATACCGACTATCGCTCTTACACCTATTACGGCGAGGACCTCAACAACGCATTTCTCACCGATGAAGATTATGTAACCACAATCGGTGATGCGCAGACCGGACTTGAAAACGTAACCCGTGTATATGGCTCGGGATTCAACTTCAAGATGGGTGTTATCGTTAAGCCTATCAACGAGTTGAGATTTGGTCTCGCATTCCACACACCAACCTACCATTCATTGAAAATGGAAAGATACTCGGTGGCAAATTACAACTATTCCAATGGATACAACGGCTCGAGAGAAGCCGACGACGGATATGTGGCGGAATCGTGGTATAAGCAGAGCACACCATGGCGTATTATCGCCAGTGCAGCCGCTGTGGTTGGCGGTCAAGGAATTGTGAGCGTCGATTATGAGTGGAACGATTACACTTCAATGAAAATCTCGAGCGATGATGGTTTTGAATACATCGACCTTACCGATAACATCAAGCACTATTACAAAGCAACAAACACAGTGCGTGTCGGTGCTGAGTATCGTGTAACTCCCGGCTTCAGTGTGCGCGCAGGATATTCCTACACAACATCGCCGGTTAACGACGACCTCTTCAACAATCGCGTAGGCGTTGTTACCGCCGGAACCGAATTGAGCTATATGCTCCCCAAAAACAAGCAATCGATGTCGGTGGGCATGGGCTATCGCTATAAATCGTTCTACACCGACCTCACTTACATGATTAAGAAAAGCGAAGTGGAGTATCACGCCTTCTCGCCCGATATTTATGGCGAAGATTTCGAGTCTCCGTCGGCATTGCTCGACAACAAAAACCACAATATCGTGTGGACCATCGGTTTGAGATTCTAACAATTAATAATAACAATAAACAACATAGGGAGCGATGCGACTCCCTATGTTTTTGTATTTTGCGACACAATTATTTATGAGAAAGACTGTAATTCTTCTAACGTCAATTCTGCTTTCGGCGCTGGCATTTGCCGGATTTGCTTCAACTTCGGCGGAAATTGTAAGCCGAAAGGAAACCGCCACATTTTGGCGCTACAACTTCAGATACGAGACCACCGATGTCGATGGTAAGACTCCCATTGTGCTCTCAGCCGCCATTTTCATGTCGCGACAGGTTCACGACAAGGAGTACAAAGCGCCAGGGTGTGCGATACTAAATCACTACACTATCACAGGCAACTGCGAAGCACCCACTAATGTCTATGGAATCTTCTCTTTCGAGGGATTTTTGCAGCAATCCAATTATTTCATCGTTGAGTCGGATGGAATCGGTTTCGGCATAACATCCAAGCGGAGTCAGCCATATCTGTCGGGCAGGGTAACCGCCCGCAACAATATCGATGCGTTTATTGCCGCGCGTAGTTTGCTCGCTGCCGAAGGCTTTGAATTTGGCGATATCGTGCTCAATCTCGGTTATTCACAAGGCGGACATTCCGGAATGTGGGTGTCGAGGCTTGTCGAGGAGGGGTACCGTGCGGAGGAGTTGCCGCGGATTGATTTAGCGATGCTTGGCGGAGGTCCGTATGACCTTCAGGCGACCTACAACCAAATTGTAGATTCCCAAAACTCACTCTATCCTGTTGCAATACCGCTGATTGTGGGCGGATACTTGAGTAGCGAAGGTGCAAATGCAAAATATGAGGATTTCTTTCTCCCCGATTTTGTGATGCGTCTTCCACAATGGTTTGAATCAAAGGAAAGCTCCTCGGGAGAATTGAATGGGCAAATATGTTACGTATTTGGAGGGAGCAGAGAAAACGGGGTGGCTGTTTCTTCGTTTGTGAGTGCCGATTTCCTTAACCGAAATAGCGATTTGATGAGGCGCATGTCGGCGTGGCTCGACGAAAACTCGCTTGTGAGCTCGGCTTGGTGTCCGTCGAAGACCGAAAGAATGGCTTTCGTGCACTCCCGCATCGATGAGGTGGTTCCATATATCAACATGGAGAGTCTCGCCGGTTTTTTGAGCGCCAATGGCTATGACAACTTCGCAGTGATAGACAACAGCGAGCGCAGCCACACTCAAACCGGCATGATGTATGTAATGGCTGTGTTGCAGCAGTTGGAAACATATCAGCCGATGCGACTTGCCGCCGCCAATATCGATTATCACAACTCTCCACAACTGTTTGATGTCGAGGATGCCGAGGGGAATCAAGTGATGAGCGGTGTAACCGTAGCCGAGATATATCAATCGCTGCCATCGGGCGAATATTCCATCAATGGCTTCCCATTCTACAAATAATCTGTTATTGTAATTCGGATTGTCTTGGTAGATTCGATAACAATTATTAATTTTGTAGTTTGAAAGTGTGAGAACAATTGCTCAGCCCGCTTTTTGAATTGTAATGAAGGTATTGTATCAGATATACAGGGTGTTAAGAAGCATCATAGTTTCTGTCGTGCTTAGCGCGGTGGGGCTTTTTTCGGTGTTTTACCTTTTGCTGATAATGCCCGGGGTGCAAGATAGCGTGAGAAAAGTGGGGGAGAGTGAACTCACAAAACTCCTTCATGTGCCTGTGAGCATCGGGCAAGTGTCGATAAAACCGTTTAATCGGGTGTCGCTCGAAGATGTTATGGTTGCCGACGAGAAAGGCGACACTATTCTCAAAGTTGGAGAACTCGGTGCCGGTATGAGCATTTACAACCTCATTACCAAGCGCAGATTGGTGTTTACCTATGCCGAGATAATTGACATCGATGGCAGAATATGGCGCGACTCGGTTGGCGCCCCGTTGAACATTCAGCCGATAATCGATGCATTGTCAAAGAAAGATGACAAGAAGGAGCCGGCAAAATTCGATGTCAAAATCCACAATGCTGTGATTCGTCGCGGCAGGGTTTCCTATGATGTGCTCGACAAGCCGATTATTTCCGACCGTTTTGACGCAAACCACATCGGTGTGGAGAATTTCACTGCCGATATATATTTCCCTAAAATCAGGAACAATGACTTTGAGGTGAATGTCAAGCGCCTCGCTCTGCGTGAAAAGAGCGGTTTTCGCCTCGACAAACTCTCAGCCGATGTCGTTGTCAATGACACTTTGGCGGCATTACGCCGATTCCGGATGGAGCTTCCCAACAGCCTTATTTGTCCCGAAGACATAGAGTTGCGATATTCCTCGCTGGCAAATATAAAATCGGAAATCAAAACCTTGCCTATTCGTCTCCGTTTCCCGAATTGCTACGTCGGAATGAACGATTTCGCTTGTTTCAATCCGATGCTCTCACGATTTGAAGAGCCGCTGGTGTTCTCCTTTGCGGTAGAAGGCTCGCTCAACGACTTGCATATCCCGGTGCTGAAATTGGGAAAAGAGGATGCATCGCTTGGAATCTCAATTTCGGGAAATGTCTCGGGATTGCCCGACAATGATTTGCACTATTCATTCCCTCATTTCGATGTGAGTGCCACAAGCAGCGAAATTGTGAATTTGGCGAATTGTTTTTCTCCGCTCAAGGAGAAAGTCGCGGGAATCATTGAGAATTGCAAGGCGATACACTTGAACGGCTCTGCATCCGGCTCGGCAACAGCGGCTAAATATGTGGGAACCGTTTCGACATCAGTAGGCAACCTCGCCATCGACGCTTCGGCGCATTTCAACAAAGAGAGTAAGCGCAACACATTCTCCGGAGCACTTTCAACCGGGAATTTCAACCTCGGCACTTTGCTCGGAAACAACGACCTCGGTGCATTGGCACTTGCCATGAATGTCGATGTTGCTCTCGCCGGGAAAAAACTGGATGGCACATTTAATAGCGACTTGAATTATTTCGACTATAAAGGTTATCGCTACAATAACATTTCAGCCGACATCTCGCTCGACCGAAACCATTGCGAAGGGAAACTGTTTGTCGGTGATGAGAATGTCGAGATAATTGCCGACGGCGCTCTCGACTTGGCAGCCGAGAACACTTCGCTCGATTTGGAGGTGGATGTGGCGAAGGTGGATTTCTCTAAGATTAACCTATGGAAGAAATTCCCCGACAAAGTGCTTAGTTTCAATGCTTCAGCCAAACTCGTAGGAAATAATCCCGATAATATTACCGGAAATATTGCTCTTGAGCGACTTCATTTCGATTCCCTGCCCGGCACTGAAAATCTGCTCGATTCATTCACACTCACCGTTGCCGATGAGGAGCAAGGGAAGGTGGTGAGGCTGAATAGCGACTTGATAAATGGAACTATCGAAGGAAAATACACTTTACGCACTATCGCAGGTGAGTTTAACAACATATTCTACACGATATTCCCATCTTTGTTTGCCGCGGCGCCGCAACAGGTCGAGGATTGGAACAACGATTTCATGTTTGATTTCACCATTAATCCCGACAACCGCATTCTCGACCTATTTAAATCCCCGATAAGGATTGCCGACCGCATGACTTTAGTGGGTGCGGTGAACACTTCCACTCAAAGTTGCTGGGCAAACCTTGATGTGCCATACCTTGTTCAGAATAACAAGAAGGTAATCGAGGCTTCGTCGTTGCGTCTCACTGTCGATGGCGCACAAAATGCCTGCTCGCTTTCGGCGCGCACCAAGATGCCGAATAAAAAGGGTTTGATGCTCGTAACCGCCGATATAACAGGCGTGAACGACCGAATCGACACCGATTTCGGTTGGAATATCAGCAATGCACACAACTATTCCGGAAATGTTAACCTCTCAACGCTCATTTCGCGCGATGAGGAGTCGAACATTGCCGCTACAGTGGATGTAAATCCTTCAAGGGTGTATATCAACGATACATTGTGGTGTGTAAATCCGGCAAAAATCGAGTATTCGGGCAAACGCATCACCGTTGACGACCTTCAGGTGCTGTGTGATAAACAGTTTGTGAAAATAGATGGAATCGTGTCGGATAATCCCGACGAGATTATCAATGTGGCTCTCCGTGATATAGATTTGGACTACATTTTCGAGACACTCGCTATAAACAATGTAACATTCGGCGGGCGTGCAACGGGCGATTTCTCGGCATCGAATCTTCTCTCAAAGACTCCGAGCATACAAACACCAGGGCTTGCTGTCAGCGGCATGAAATACAATGGCGCTATCCTCGGCGATGCGATTATCCAAAGTGAATGGCTCAACGACACCAAGGGAATATCGCTCAATGCTGATATATCTCAGCCGAATGGCTCGATGTCGTATGTGCGCGGTGCTATCTACCCACTCGCCGACTCGCTCTATCTCGATTTTGATTGCAATCATCTCGATGTGAGATTTTTGCAGCCTTTTATGGCGGCATTCACCTCTAAAATCGGAGGAAATGCAAGCGGACACGGCACACTTTATGGCAATTTCAAGCGCATCAACTTCTTCGGTAGGATAAAGCCCGAAGACTTCAAAATCAAGATTGACTATCTCAACACGGAATACACTACCAACGATTCTATAATAATACTCCCAGGCGACATTGCCCTGAAAGATGTTACTATCCGCGACAAAAATGGCAAGACCGCACAACTCAACGGTCACATTAGGCATGAAGATTTCCATAATGCCGAGTTTGACCTCGCAATTACCCAGGCGAGTGAACTGCTCTGTTTCGACACCGATGAAACCATTGAACCGATATGGTATGGCACAATCTATGGCAATGGTAGTGCATTCATCAAAGGGGAGCCGGGAATCCTCAATATTGATGTGAATATGAGCACCGCTCCTTCGAGTAAATTCACATTTGTGCTCTCCGACAGTAAGGCTGCAAGCGACTACAACTTTATCACAATAACCGACCGCAATGCCAAACCTGTGGAGGTGGACACCGTCCCGGAAATTATTCGGCGTGTGCGTGCCAAAGTTGATGATAACAAATCAACTCCGACAATCTTCAACCTTAATCTTAATGTTGAGGCTACAACGCAGGCGCAGATGATTCTCGTAATGGACCCTGTTGCCGGAGACCGTATCCGTGCAAATGGCTCCGGCACGTTGCACTTGTCTTATAATTCTGCCGATGATGATATCCGAATGAATGGCAAATACACCCTCGATAAAGGTGACTACAACTTCACTCTCCAAGATATTATCATTAAGGACTTTACTATCCTCAAGGATAGTTTCATTCAATTTGATGACGACCCGCTTGATGCCGAACTCGGTATTTCCGCAGTATATGCTGTGAATGCCAACCTTACCGACCTCGATGAGTCTTTCGCTCAAGACAAGGATATGAATCGCACCAACGTGCCGGTTCAAGCCGTGCTTAATGTTACAGGCAAGATGACAAATCCGGAGGTTAATTTCGACCTCAATTTCCCCACTCTCACTCAGGATGCCATAAGAAAGGTGAAGAGTATTGTTAACACCCAGGATATGATGAACCGACAGATTATCTATCTCCTTGCTTTGAGCCGCTTCTACACCCCCGAATACACCGGTGCACAGTCGCAGAACAACGAACTTACATCGGTGGCTTCTTCGACAATCTCGTCGCAACTTGCCAACATTCTCGGTCAGGTGAGTGAAAACCTCTCCATCGCGCCTAATTTCCGCTCCAATAAGGGCGATTTCAGCGATATCGAGGTGGATGTGGCACTGTCGAGCCAGTTGCTGAACAACCGCCTGCTCATCAACGGCAACCTCGGCTATCGCGACAAGTCGCTAAATGCCAATGGCTCTACATTCATCGGCGATTTCGATATCGAGTATCTGCTCACAAAAACCGGCAACATCAGGCTAAAGGCTTACAACCACTATAACGACCAGAATTATTACATAAAGAGCGCACTCACAACTCAGGGTGTGGGTGTGATGTTCAAGCACGATTTCAATCGTTTCTTTGATTTCCTCAAGCCGAAGAAAAAGAGCGTGCCAAGCGACACTGTCCCGGTGAGCACACTGCTGCGCCGCGAAGAAGTGGTGGAGTAGGTTAAAACACGAATCCGATGCTCAGCGTGAATGAGCCGTTGGAGTAGTGGCGCAATACCGAGTATTTCGCTTCGGCTGCAAGTCGCAGAGTTGGAGTGGCAAAATATTCAAAACCGCCGCCCACATTCGCTCCAAAATAGTTTTTGCGAGTTTCCTGCTCATCGGTTTCATTGAATTTCGCGCGCCACGATTGGTATGTTACACCGGCAAACGGGTAGAAATTGATACGCGTGTCCATCTTTATCGGGAAATGGGCATTACCATTAAACTGGTAGCCGCTCACACCATTGTTCTTCATTTGGTATTGCAAGTCGGGTGCAATACGGAAATATTTCGAGAACCGATATTGGAAGAAAATCCCGGCTATGCAGTTTTCGTTGTAGGTGTTGTATCCGGCGCTTACGCCGATTGTCTTTTCTCCTTTTTGTGCCTGCATTCCAAGAGCCGACACTATTATCATCAAGGTTATGATTATCTTTCTCATGATTATTGTCAATTATATTGCAAACTTAATCAACACTTTTGATTTGCACAAATTATTGCCGATAAATATCGTGTAATTTTGTAATTTTGCACCACAAATAAGAAATATTGATGATAAAAGATTTTTTATATGTAGGTGCCGGCGGTGCTTTGGGTAGTATTTGCCGCTATTCGCTCACCTTGCTTGCCGCTTCGCTACCTCAAGGCGGATTGTGTGCCACTATCGCCGCCAATGTAATTGGGTCGTTTCTGATAGGGATGGCAATGGTGTCGGCGCGTGGCTGCTATCTGTTTTGCGCAGTGGGCTTTTGTGGCGGTTTCACCACTTTTTCCACATTCTCCTCGCAGTCGTTAAAACTGCTCCAGAGCGGCGATTACTCTATGGCAATCGGATATATGGCGGCAAGCGTTCTGCTTTCGATTGCTTCGGTGGGGCTCGGGTGCTATGTAGGATCCCTAATCCGTAATTAGAGGATAGGGCTCATAAGCCGTGTTGTGGATTCCGCTATTCGTTGAAGCAACGGACGATGCCTTCAGGAGTTGCCTATCACCCTGGTGCATTGCTCTTGGTCTTTGTTGAACTGTTCGAGCATTTTGCGGTTAACCTCTTTGCTGTAGATGAATGCGTTCACCTCGAAATTGTGCTCAAAA
>SFER01000009.1 GCA_004557195.1 Bacteroidales bacterium
CGATGTGAACATAGGCGAGCGACATCGCGCATTCATCAAGCAAGTGCGCCCCGATGGGAAACTCGACATCACCCTCTCCCCTTCGTCGAAAGAGCGCACAAAAGATTATGCCGACGAGATAATGGAATTTCTAAACAGCAACGGCGGAAGCATGCCCTACAACGACAAGACACCTGCCGACGAGATAACAAGAATCTTCTCGTGCAGCAAGCGCGATTTCAAGAAGGCACTCGGAAGCCTCTATAAGCGCCACCTCATCACCATTGGCGACGACGGAGTGAAGATTGTGTAGCGCAAACAAATAAAAAAAAAAGAAAGGGGTGCAGTTCAATTGAACGCATCCCCTTTCTTTAACTAACTATAATATGCTATAGATTATCTTGGATGTGAGAGTGGATTACATCATGCCACCCATACCGCCCATACCGCCTGCAGGCATTGCAGGAGCAGGATTGTCTTCCTTCTTGTCGGCAATCACACACTCGGTTGTGAGAACATACCGGCAATTGAAGCAGCATTTTCGAGGGCTACACGAGTAACCTTGGCTGGGTCGATAACACCTGTTTCGAAGAAGTGCTCGTAGGTTTCTGTGCGTGCATTGTAGCCATAATCACCTTCGCCATCCTTAACCTTTTGAAGGATAACGGCACCTTCAAGACCGGCGTTGGAAACGATTTGACGGAGAGGCTCTTCGATAGCGCGTTTAACGATTTCGATACCTGTGGTTTCATCGTCGTTGTCGCCTACAAGACCTTCGAGAGCCTTGATACAACGGATGTAGCAAACACCTCCACCGGGAACGATACCCTCGGCGATAGCGGCGCGAGTTGCAGAAAGTGCGTCATCAACGCGGTCTTTCTTCTCTTTCATCTCAACCTCAGAGGGAGCACCGATGTAGAGAACGGCAACACCACCGGCGAGCTTGGCAAGACGCTCTTGGAGTTTCTCGCGGTCGTAATCGCTCTTGGTTGTAGCGATTTGGTTCTTGATTTGAGCAACACGCTCGGCAATACATTCTTTGTCGCCTGCGCCATTCACGATTGTAGTGTTCTCCTTGTTAACGGTAACCTTTTCGGCTGTACCAAGGAGGTCGATAGTTGCGCCTTCGAGTTTAAGGCCCTTTTCTTCCGAAATTACCACACCACCGGTGAGGATTGCGATATCTTCGAGCATTTCTTTGCGGCGGTCGCCAAAACCGGGGGCTTTAACGGCGCACACTTTCAAAGAACCGCGGAGACGGTTGACAACGAGAGTTGCGAGAGCCTCGCTATCTACATCCTCGGCAATGATGAGGAGAGGACGACCGGTCTGAGCAGTAGCTTCGAGAATCGGGAGCATATCTTTGAGAACCGAAATCTTCTTGTCGAAAAGGAGGATGAACGGGTTGTCCATGTCGCATTGCATCTTCTCGGCGTTGGTTACGAAATAGGGAGAAATGTAACCGCGGTCGAACTGCATACCTTCTACAACATCAACACTTGTGTCGGTGCCTTTGGCTTCTTCAACAGTGATTACGCCCTCTTTTTTAACCTTGCCCATAGCCTCGGCAATGAGTTGACCGATTTCGGCGTCGTTGTTGGCAGAGATGCGGGCAACATTCTCGATTTTGCCCATATCGTCGTCAACTTCATGAGCCTGAGCCTTGATAGACTCAACCACACGAGCGACAGCCTTGTCGATACCGCGCTTGAGGTCCATAGGATTGGCACCGGCAGTTACGTTCTTGAGACCGGTGTTGATGATAGCTTGAGCGAGAACAGTAGCGGTTGTTGTGCCATCACCGGCATCGTCACCTGTCTTTGAAGCCACTTCCTTAACGAGTTGAGCACCCATGTTTTGGAAAGCATCTTCGAGTTCCACTTCCTTAGCCACTGTAACACCATCTTTTGTGATGTGCGGGGCACCGAATTTCTTCTCGATAATCACGTTGCGGCCTTTAGGACCAAGAGTTACTTTAACAGCGTCGGCGAGAGCGTCCACGCCTTTTTTGAGACTTTCGCGAGCCTCGATATTGAATTTAATTTCTTTAGCCATAGTAGTAATAAATTAATGTGTTGAACAATAAATTATTTAATGATAGCGAGAATGTCGGATTGACGCATCATCAAATATTTTTCGCCTTCAAACTCGATTTCGGTGCCGGCATATTTGCCATAAAGAACTGTATCGCCTACAGCAACTACCATAGGTTCGTCTTTAGTGCCATTGCCAACAGCCTTAACTGTGCCTTTGAGGGGTTTTTCCTTAGCCGAATCGGGGATGATGATACCACCGATTGTTTTTTCTTCTGCCGGAGCCGGAACGATGAGTACACGGTCGGATAATGGTTGAATTGTCATAATAGTAATATTTTTAGTTAGAATATTCAATTTCTTCGATGCCGTTGAAAGCATCTGCCATCGAACATGCACAATCTGTGCCAAAATCGCGATTGCGACAAAATGTCATACCCGCTCCACGGAATAATGACATTTTTGCACACACATCGAAACTTATCGCAATGGCAGCAATAATTTTTCAGTCTATTCGTTAAATATGAAAACAATCAATATTAATGCGAATATGAAAAAAGTATATTGCTTTTTTATTCCAATTTTATTCCTTTGCTCATGCAGTAACAATGATGAGCCGGAAATAGAAACTCCACTGCCGATAGTTAAAGAGTATTCTCTATCGACAATGCAAATCAACGAAAGCGAATTTGACGAGAACTATCTTAAATTGGCAGTCGATGGACTGGTAGTTACAGAGTTGTCGGAGTTGCCTGCCGACCCATTCGGATTTAACAAGGCTTTTATGTCGATAGATTTTTCCAAACACATCCTGTTATTACACTATCTGATACACGATTGGGAAATAGATACTTATCGAAATATATGGTATTGGAATAACTATAATGAATTTTATGGTTGGGAGGCTGCTTTTATGACATCAACAAAACAAAATACGAATCCCGACAATTGTTATTTTACGCGTTGTGCTATTCTTGTAAACAAATTGCCTGAGAATGCCAGAGTGAAGTGCTTGATGTCGTTAGGCGCGATAAACTAAAGATAGAATTTAGGCATACAAAAATCAAAGAGAATATTATGAAATCAATTAAATTATTTTTGTTATTTGTGTGCTTATTTACCGTTCAGGTTAAGGCACAGACTCCTGTCGTTCAGATGATGGAGGGCGAAATTAGAGCCGGATTGACAACTCCTATCGGAGGCTTTCATACAGGTAAAGCTGAAGTTGGCGGTGATATTGGCTTAGAAGGTAGATATAATTTCGAAGGCACTCCGTGGGATTGTGGTCTTATGCTCGAAGTATCTTCGGCTCGCAGAGGTTTCAATCACCTTTTCAACAATGGGAATGACCATTGGCAGAGCAACCGTACAGTAGCTTTGGCAGCAATAAGCGAATATAATCTTCGACAGGGAACTAAAATAAATCCATTTGTCGGTGCGGCTCTTGGTGTTGCTTCCAATGATGTAGTGGGAGACGAATACTTTCCAAGTGAAGGCACAACAATATTTTTCGCTCCACGTATCGGAGTTGAATTTCTTCACCATATTCGCCTCATGGCTCAGCTGAATATCAGCCGAGCTGGTCACAACAATTTCAGTTTTACAATTGGTTTTGTTCTTGGTGGCAGACCTAAAAAATAGGCTTCAACACAAGAGGCAGATAGAAAAGAGGATGCGATTTCCGGAAGGGAAAACGCATCCTCGTCTATATTATTTCTATAGATTATCAGATAATGTGCTCGAGAGAGGCAGTGTTGTTGGCAATTTCGTCGTCGGGAACCGTATAGTTGGCGAGGTCGCCTGCAAAATAGCGGTCGTAAGACGCCATGTCGATAAGTCCGTGCCCCGAGAGGTTGAACAAAATCACTTTTCCCTTGCCTTCTTCTTTGCATTTCTTAGCCTCGCGGATTGCGGCTGCGATAGCGTGAGCCGATTCGGGAGCCGGGATTATGCCTTCGCCGCGGGCAAACAGTGTGGCAGCGGCAAACGACTCCAATTGCGGAATATCCACAGCCTCCACGAGGTTGTCTTCGCGCAACTGGCTCACCACTGCGCCTGCGCCATGGTAGCGGAGACCGCCGGCATGAATGTTGGCCGGAGCAAAGTTGTGTCCGAGGGTGAGCATAGGGATGAGCGGAGTGTAGCCGGCTTCGTCGCCGAAATCATATTGGAACACGCCCTTTGTGAGTTTGGGGCAAGATTCCGGTTCGGCAGCGATGAATCGGGTGTTGGTTTTTCCTTCAAAATTATGGCGCAAGAATGGGAAGGAGATTCCGGAGAAGTTGCTACCACCACCGAAGCAACCGATAATCACATCGGGATACTCCCCTGCCATTTCCATCTGTTTTTCGGCTTCGAGACCGATTACAGTTTGATGCAGAGATACATGGTTGAGCACCGACCCGAGTGCGTATTTGCAGTTGGGTGTTGACATTGCAAGTTCCACAGCCTCGCTGATTGCGGTGCCAAGCGAACCTTGATAGTTTGGGTGCTCGGTGATGATTTTGCGACCTGCCTTGGTTGACATACTCGGAGAGGCAATCACCTCGGCGCCATAGGTTTGCATGATTGAGCGGCGGTAAGGCTTTTGATTGTAAGAAATCTTCACCATATACACTGCAAGTTCAAGCCCGAATGCTTTGGCGGCAAGCGAAAGGGCTGCGCCCCATTGTCCTGCGCCTGTTTCGGTGGTGATATTGGTAACACCCTGTTTCTTGCAATAGTAGGCTTGCGGAATGGCGGAATTGAGTTTGTGCGACCCCACAGGGCTTACACTTTCGTTCTTAAAATATATGTGAGCGGGAGTGTCGAGAAGTTTTTCCAAACCACGAGCGCGCACAAGCGGAGTGGGACGCCAGATTTTGTACATATCGCGAACCTCTTCGGGGATTTCAATCCATGAATCGGTGGTGTTGAGTTCTTGGCGAGAAGCTTCTTCGGAGAAAAGCGGGAAGAAGTCTTCGGCGTTGAGCGGCTGTTTGGTAGCGGGGTTGAGATAAGGACGCGGCTTGTTGGGCATATCCGGTATTATATTATACCATGCAGTGGGGATATCGCGTTCTTGAAGAAGAAATTTTTTAGAGTCCATTTTTGTTGTTATTTAAGTTGATTTTCTACTTTGTTTGAATGTCGATGCAAAGATATACGCTATTTTTTAATTGCGCAAATATTTTTGCAAGAAATTTCAATTTTTATTTATATTATTTCATCTATGACGCATATTTATACTCAAACAGACATAACCGAGCCATATTTTATATATAATGTGTGAACGCAAAATTGGAGAGAAAAAAGAAATTTACTATATTTGCACGATAAATCTATAGAAATGGACAACAAATCACTTAAAAAAATAATTAGTGACGAAATAGGCAAAACCGGTAATGAAGTGGATTTGCTCATAACCGGTCTTATCAACGTGATTAAAGACCGATGCGCCGACATGGATTCGATTGCGGTTCCGGGATTTGGATTGTTTGAGCCTCGCAAGCGGCTCGAGCGGGTGAACGTGCACCCTTCTACAGGCAAGAGAATCCTCATTCCGCCCAAAATCACGCTCACTTTCAAGACAAGCGCAGTGATGAAACAACGACTGAAAGATACTAACGAATAAACCGACGATGAACAACAAAATATCATTTCCCGAACTTGTGGAATTGCTGTCAAAATCGACCAATGCATCGAAAAAGACATGCGAAGCGTTCCTTAAATCATTTTTTGGAGCGATTGAAGACGCACTTGCAGCCGGCGAGACAGTGAAAATCAAGAACCTCGGCGTGTTCAAGGTTGCGAAGGTGGAAGCACGAAAGAGCGTCCACGTGAATACCGGCGAGGAAATAGAGATTCCCGAACATAACAAGATAATTTTCACCCCCGACAAGTCGCTTGCCGACGCCGTAAACGGGGCGTTTGCCGAATTTGAGACAATCGAACTTGACGATGACGCAGTGGAGGCGATAGAAGGGATAGACAATGAAGCGCCCGAAACACCCGAAGTGCCGCAAGTGCCGGAGATTCCCGAAGTGCCTCAGCCGCAGGATGAAGCGCCGGAAACAAAAAGCGAAGGCGACTGCCCTACTCCCCCTCTCCCGCCCGAGGCACCACAACCTGAGCCTGAGGCAGAGCCCGAACCCGAGGCACCGGAGACACCTGTGCAGACTCCCGCTCCGGTTTCTACCTTCATTCCGCCCGCAAATATCGACAACGACGACACCGCGGAAGAACCCGACGATGACGAGAACGACGATGACGAAAGCCGCCCATCGGGCAAGGCTGCATTCTTCTGGGGAATCATCACCGGATTTGTCGCTTCCTGCATCCTGTTTTTCGCAATCTCGATTGCAGTGGGCTTCCCACTCGTGATTACTTCGAGCGAGAAAGAGGAAGATGAGCCGATTGAAGAGGTTAAAGCGCCAGAAGCAACTGCAGCCGACACCACAACCGTTGCCATCGCAACCACCGAGGTGGCGCCCGCACCTGCCCTGCATGCCAAAACAGAGAAATTGCGCACCGACACAGTGGGACGCACCCGTTTTCTCACCACAATGGCAAGGGAATATTACGGCGATTTCCGCTTCTGGGTGTATATCTACCAAGAGAACAAGTCGGTTATCAACAATCCCGACAAGATAAAGCCCGGAACCGTAGTGGTTATTCCCGACGCTGCAAAATATGGAATCGATGCCAACAATCCGGAATCGGTAAAACGAGCCGAGGCTTTGTCGAAAGAGATTCAAAAAGGTAAAAAATAGCGCAGCAATTCACAAAAAAAATTAAAACCGCCCGAAAAATGCCGAAATAGTTAAATTGCGCAACCATTGATAGTAAAAATTAACGGTTGGCATTAACATATTATTGGCAATAAGTGATAATTTTGCAGTATAAATGAACAACAAAGAATAAAAACATATATGAATTATGAGTGAACCAGTCAATATCAGAGAATTAAACGACTTGATAGAGAGTAAAAGCGGATTTGTGAAACTCATTTCACAAGGTATGGACCAAACAATCGTTGGTCAAAAGCACCTTGTTGATAGCCTGCTAATTGCATTGCTTGCCAACGGACACATTTTGCTTGAAGGTGTGCCGGGATTGGCAAAAACGCTTGCTATCAAAACTCTCGCACAACTCATCGATGCAAAATACAGCCGCATCCAGTTCACCCCCGACCTGTTGCCTGCCGATGTTATTGGTACAATGGTGTATAGCGTGAAGAATGAGCGCTTCGAGGTGAAAAAAGGTCCGGTTTTTGCCAATTTCGTACTTGCCGACGAAATCAACCGCGCCCCGGCAAAAGTGCAAAGTGCGCTTCTCGAGGCAATGCAGGAACGCCAGGTAACAATCGGCGACAACACCTTCGCACTCGACAAGCCTTTCCTTGTGATGGCAACACAAAACCCGATTGAGCAAGAAGGAACCTACCCGCTTCCCGAGGCTCAGGTCGATCGTTTCCTCATGAAGGTGCTCATCGGCTACCCCAATAAAGAAGAAGAAAAACTCATCATTCGCCAGAACATTCAGCAAACAAGCCGCCGCATCGAAGCCCTCGTCAACCCCGAGGAGATTCTCGAAGTGCGCAAGATTGTTGAGAAAATCTATATCGACGAAAAGATTGAGAAATATATCGTTGACATTGTGTTTGCGACTCGTTTCCCCGGCGACTACGCGCTCAACGACCTCACAAGCATCATCTCATTCGGTGCATCACCCCGTGCCTCGATTTCGCTGGCTCTCGCAGCACGCGCTTTCGCATTCCTCAAAGGTCGCGGCTTCGTGATTCCCGAAGATGTGCGCGCCGTGTGCCACGATGTTATGCGCCACCGCATCGGCTTGTCCTATGAGGCTGAGGCAAACAACATCAATGCCGACGATGTTATCAGCGAGATTCTCGACAAGATTCCTGTCCCTTAATCAACACTCTGCACCATGCCGCAAGCCCGATGCCTGCGGCTATAACTCATTATTAACCAATTTATATTGATAATGGACACTACAGAGTTACTTAAGAAGGTAAGGAAAATAGAAATAAAGACCAAGGGTCTGTCGCAAAACATCTTTGCCGGTGAATACCACTCGGCATTCAAGGGACGCGGTATGACCTTCTCGGAGGTGCGCGAATACCAGTATGGCGACGACATCCGCGACATCGATTGGAACGTAACGGCACGCCACAACCGCCCTTACATTAAGGTGTATGAAGAAGAGCGTGAACTCACCGTCATGCTCCTCATCGACATGTCGGGCAGCAAGAACTTTGGCGCCGAGGGGGTGGTGAAACAGGAAATGATAACCGAAATTGCCGCCACTCTCGCTTTTTCGGCTATTCAAAACAACGATAAAATCGGCGTGATTTTCTTCAGCGACAAAGTAGAGAAATTCATCCCTCCCAAGAAGGGACGCAAGCACATCTTGCGCATTATCAGCGAACTTCTCGACTTCAAGCCCGAAAATCGCGGCACCGACATCGGCTATGTGCTCCAATATATGACCGACGCCATCAAAAAACGCTGCACCACCTTTATTATCTCCGACTTTATCGACGACCACGACTACTACAAGCCGCTATCTATCGCAAGCCGCAAGCACGATGTTACCGCAATTCAGGTGTATGACAAGCGCGACACCCAGCTCCCCAACATCGGACTTATGAGAATTACCGATGCCGAACTCGGCACCGACAAGTGGATAGACACCGGCTCTCAGAAAGTGCGTCAGGCATACAGCAAGTGGTGGTATGAACGCCAGCAGTACATGACCGGCACCGCACAGAAATGCAAGGTGGAAACCGCATCGATTGCGACCGACGAAGACTATGTAAAAGCGCTTATGGCACTATTCAAGAAAAGAGGACACTAAACGATGAAAAGATTTTTACGAAATATTGCTATCGCACTCGCTATATTACTCGCTTGCGGGAATGTATCGGCGGGTAATGTGAGCGTGAAAGCATCGCTCGACTCGGTGGCAGTGATTATGGGGCAAAAAACCGTGCTCCGCTACGAGATTGTGCAAGACAAAGACCATGTCGGGCACATGGTGATGGGTGCGCCCGATGTCGACAACGTGATTGCGCTCACCGACAAGGTGGAGGCAACCGAGGGGAAGTGCGACACAACCGATCTGGGCAACAACCGCATTCAAATCGACCGCTCGCTCATTGTGCAAGCGTTCGACTCGGGTGTTTGGGAAATCCCGGCGGCTCTTTACGTAATCGGTCGCGACACATTCCGCAGCAACGCGCTCAACCTCAAGGTTATTCCCGTTCCGGTTGACACGCTCAAGACGGTTCACCCCTACAAGCCGGTTGCCGACGTGCCTTTCCACATCGTTGACTACATCCCCGATTTCATCGTGGAATATTGGTGGATTTTCCTCACAATCGGCATCATAGCAGTGCTTCTCACTCTGCTCATCATTCTCTACAAGCGCTACCGCGCAGGCATTCCGCTCATTGCCCACAAGGCTCCCGAAATACCACCCTACGAGGAGGCAATTCAGGCACTCAATGCCATCAAGGAATCGCACATTTGGGAGAATGGCAATGACAAAGAGTATTACTCACGCCTCACCGATGTGCTCCGACGCTACATTTTCCGTCGCTTTGCCATCTATGCCGTTGAAATGACTTCAAGCGAAATCATCTCGGCGCTCAAGGCTAACGAGGAGACGCGAGAAGTTCACGAGTTGATTAAAGCGGTGTTTGACATCGCCGACCTGGTGAAATTTGCCAAGGTTCGCCCGCTCCCCGACGACAATGTAGCCTCGCTTCGCCGCGCAATGTCGTTTGTCGAGCAAACCAAGCCCGCCGAACCACAACCCGAGGAGGACGCCCCCGCCGAAACAACTCCGGAGAATACTCCAACAGTCCAAAAATAGTGTTACACCTATAATATATATAGTATTACGAAATGATATTTGCCAATCCGTCATATTTCTGGTTGTTTCTCATTTTCATACCACTCATTGTGTGGTATGTCATGAAACAGAAAAATGCCACGCCATCGATGCTCATCTCGACAACTAAAGCGTTTGACAAGGTGGGTACATCCTGGAAGGTGTGGCTTAGGCACTTCATGTTTGTATTGCGTCTTGCCGCGATTGGATGCGTGATTGTGATTCTCGCCCGCCCGCAGACCCGCGACCGCTGGCAAACCGAGGAAACCGAAGGCACCGACATCGTGCTCGCACTCGATGTTTCCACCAGTATGCTCGCCCGCGACTTCCGCCCCGACCGCTTCGAGGCTGCCAAAGAGGTTGCAAGCAAGTTTATTGCCGGTCGTGAAACCGATAATATCGGCATCGTGATTTTCTCGGGCGAAAGTTTCACTCTCGTGCCGATGACTTCCGATAAGGCTGTGCTCCTCAACTATGTGCAAGACATCAAGATGGGCATGCTCGAAGACGGAACCGCCATCGGCGATGGTCTCGCAACCGCAATCAACCGCATCAAGGGGGGCAAGGCTAAATCGAAGAGCATAATTCTCCTCACCGACGGCTCCAACAATACCGGTATTGTCGCTCCGCTCACCGCTGCCGAGATTGCTCGCCGCATGGGTGTGAAAGTATATACAATCGGCGTTGGTACCAACGGCGAAGCAGAGTTCCCGATAGGCAGAAACATCTACGGCAAAGTGGAATATCAACTTATGCCTGTGGTTATCGACGAGGTTACTCTCAAAAAAATCGCAAACACAACAGGAGGCGCTTATTTCCGTGCCACCGACAAGAGCACCCTCAACGATATTTTCAACGAAATCGACAAACTCGAAAAAACAAAGATGGATGTGAAGCAATTCAGCCACACCGAGGACAACTATCTCCCGTGGGCTTTGGCTTTACTCGCACTGGTGATTGTGGAACTCCTTGCCAGAAACACCATCTTGCGTAATATCCCATAAAAACGATAAAGGCTATGTTCAGTTTTGGAAATCCCAACGCATTATATCTGTTGATTCTGATTCCTATTATTCTCGGAATCTTTATCATCGCCCGCCGACGTAGAATTGCCGGTCTCAAGAAATTCGGCAATCCCGATGTTGTGGCAGGGCTTATGCCCGATGTGTCGCCCTACAAGCCGTGGATTAAAATCACACTCCAACTGCTTGCACTGCTCATGATTATCATCGTGATTGCCCGTCCGCGCGCCGGTAGCAAGGAGCAAACGGTGAAGGTGAGAGGAATCGAGGTGATGGTGGCTCTCGACGTGAGCAACAGTATGCTCGCCTCTTCTACCGACGATGTGAAAGGTGTTTCGCGCCTGCAGCGCTCAAAACTCCTCCTTGAGAAACTTATCGACAAACTCGGCGATGACAAGGTGGGACTAATCGTATTTGCAGGGAATGCCTACACCCAACTCCCAATCACCAGCGACTTCATCTCAGCCAAGATGTTCCTCAACACCATCAGCACCGACATGGTTTCCACTCAGGGAACAGCCATCGGCGAGGCTATCAAACTGTCGCTCAATTCCTTCACTCCCAACGAGAAAACTCAAAAGACTATAATTGTCATCACCGATGGCGAAGACCACCAAGGCGATGCCATCGAATGTGCCAAAGCCGCCAAAGAGAAGGGCGTGTATGTCAACGTGATAGGTATCGGCTCGGGCAAAGGCGCTCCAATACCGCTGAATGCCAACGGCGCATTCCTTAAAGATGACAACGGACAAGTGGTTACAACCTATCTCAACGAGAAAATGGCGAAAGAGATAGCCCAAGCAGGCGGCGGTATCTACCTTTCGGGCAACGACCCCACCGCTGTGTCGCAAATCGACGAGCAACTCAAGGCTATCGCCAAAGCCGACATCGAGAGAATCGTTTATAGCAAGCACGATGAGCAATTCCCGGTTTTCGCATGGCTTGCGCTCGTGTTCCTGATTATCGACATCTTTGTGTTGGACCGCAAAATTTCATGGCTCAAAAACATCAATTTCTTCAGCAAAAATGAGAAGTAAGATTCTAAAATATGCAATGATTGTGGCACTGCTTTTGGTGATTGCTACCCCGGCTCGTGCCGAGCAAGACACAAAAGACACCAGTGTGAGAAAAGAGCGCAATTACATTCGCCAAGGAAACAAACTTTATGGCGAAAAACGATATGCCGAAGCCGAAGTGGAATACCGCAAGGCTTTGCAAGTGAACCAGAGTTCCGAGGTGGGGATGTACAACCTTGCCACGACCTTGCTGCAAATTGCCGGCACCAACAAAAACACCGACGACAAGAACAATCCCGTGGCTGAGGCTGCCCGCCTATATGCCGATGTCGCCGGAATGACCCACAGCGCCGACCTCAAGGCTCGCTCCTACTACAACCTCGGCAACTTGGCTTTCAACAGCGAGCAATACGACCAGGCTGTTAATTTCTACAAGCGCTCGCTCCGTGCCAATCCCAACGATGAGCAGTGCCGTCAAAACTTGCGTCTCGCTCAACTGCGTCTCCAGAATCAGGACCAGAATCAAGACAAGAAAGACGACAAGAAGGAGGAGAAAAAAGAGGACAAGAAGGAACAACAGCAAGATCAACAACAACCTCAGCAACAGCCTCAACAAAATCAGCAACAGAATCAGCAACAACAGCAGCAACAGCAACCGCAAGGCGGCATGAGTGCCGACAATGCCGAGCAAATTCTCAAAGCGATGCAAAACAGCGAGCAGGCTACACAAAAGAAAGTGAACGCAAGCCGCTCTCAACAACAAGAAAATGAGCGTCGCCGCACTCGCAATCAATGGTAAGAGAAAGATAAATACACAGGATAAAGGATGAAAAAAAGTCTTAGAATAATACTCGTCGCAATGCTGCTACTATTCCCGGTGGCGGCAGTTGCGGCATCGTTCACCGTCAGCGCGCCGCGACAGGTAATCAAGGGACGCCAGTTCCAAGTTACCTACACTCTCGAAAATGCCGAGGGTAGCAACATCAAGGCGGCAGACATCCCCGGCGCAAAACTTCTTTTCGGTCCGTCGGAAAGCAGCAGTTACTCCATGTCGATAATCAATGGCAAGCGCGAGCAGAAATCGACAGTGGAATACACCTACACCTACCGCGCCGAGAAAGAAGGTAAATACAACATCAAGGGTGCCACCATCAATGTGGGCGGCAAGGCTATCTCATCGCAAGGCTTCACAATCGAGATTCTTCCTCCCGATAAAAACGCCGACAACAGCAGCAACAGCCGCGGCTCGGTGCACATCGACGACATCAGCAGCCAAAGCGCCGACCGCGATGTGAGCGCCAACGATGTGTTTGTGCGCATCATCCTCTCCAAGCCTTCGGTGTATGAGCAGGAAGCGACTGTGTGCACAATAAAGTTATACACCAAATATCAGATTTCTCAGTTCGCTCCCACCCTGCAACCATCATTCAACGGCTTCCTCATCGAAGACCTTCCTATCAAGGGCCAAATCAACGACATCGAGAATGTGAATGGTCAGAACTACATGGTTGCCGAATTGAAACGCTGCATTCTTTATCCGCAACAATCGGGAAAACTCACTATCACTTCGGGCAATTACGACCTCACTGTGGTGCAATATATCCAACACAGAACCATGTTTGGCTTTATGCGCGAACCTGTTGACAAGCAAATCAAGGTGAGAAGCAACAGCGCCCAAGTAACGGTGAAGCCCCTCCCCTCGCCTCGTCCTGCCGGATTCAATGGCGCAGTGGGCAAATTCAATATCTCCACCGAACTCAAGCCCGACAAGTTCAAGACCAACGAGGCTGCAAGCTACATTGTAACCATCAGCGGTACCGGAAATATCAAGTATGTGAAATCGCCCGATATCGCATTCCCGTCGCAACTCGATGTCTATGACCCGCAAACCACAATCAACGCCAATCCCAACGGCAACAACGTGAGTGGAAACACCAAGTTTGAATACACTTTCGTGCCTCAATATGTCGGAGATTTCGAGATTCCCGCCCCCGACTTCGTTTATTTCGACCCGGCAGCAGGAAAATATGTAACACTCTCCACCAAGGCTTACAATCTCAAGGTGGAGAAAGGTGTTGGCTCATCGAGCAGCGCAAGTGCCACCGACAAGAAGAACATCTTGCAAAAAAACAAGGATATCCTCCACATCAAGACAGGCAATTTCGCGCTCACTCGCAATGTGTCGTTTATCGTTGACTCGCCCGCCTACTGGCTCTGGTATCTCATCCCGGTGCTCATCCTTGCCTCGGTGATTATCGTTTACCGCAAGCAATTAAAGGCGCGCAGCAATGTGGCTCTCATGCGCACACGCCGCGCCAACAAAGTGGCTCAAAAGCGCTTGCGCACTGCCAAGGAATTTATGAAGAAACACGACAGCAACGGTTTCTTCAGCGAAGTGCTCAAGGCTGTATGGGGCTATCTCAGCGACAAACTCAACATTCCGGGTTCGGAACTCAACAAAGAGAACATCGCAAGCAACCTTGCGGAATATGGTGCCGACCAACAACTTGTTGACGACATTATGCAACTGCTCGACGACTGCGAGTTTGCCCAATACGCGCCCTCGCAAGACGATAGCCGCATCGGTGAGACCTACGACCTCGCCTGCGATGTAATGGACCGAATTGAAAACATTAAAAGGAGAAACAAATGATTAATCGTATAGTAATCGCATCTATTGCCATTATCGCCACTATATTTGGTGCCAATGCCCAATCGCTCGTCGAGCAGGCAAACAAGGCGTATTCGGAAGATAAATTCATCGAAGCCCTCAAACTTTACGAGGAGGCTGTGGCTAAAGAGGGTGTTTCAACCGAACTCTACTACAACATCGGCAACACCTACTATCGCCTCGGCAGCAAAGGGAAGGCGATTCTCTATTACGAGCGCGCTCTCGCCCTCGACCCGAGCAACAAAGACGCGCGCGAGAACCTCGATTTTGTCAACACCAAAATCATCGACAAAACCGTGGTGGATGAGGCGAATATTATCGTTGTGTTCTTCCGCAACGTGGGCAACTCGCTCACAAGCGACGGATGGGCTACCACCGCAATAGCGCTTTTCATCCTCTTTATCGGGGCTGTGGCGCTTTACATCTTTGCAGGCTCGGTTATCGCCCGAAAAATCGGCTTCTTCGGCGGTATGGCACTCATTATCCTCGACATTGTTGCCAACTACTACGCTTTCTCCTCGAAGGAGCGCACCCAAAACCACAGTTATGCCATCATCACCACTTCGTCGGTAACACTCAGCACCTCGCCTCGCGCCCCGAAAGACAAAACCGAAGAGGCTTTTATACTCAACGAGGGAACCAAAGTGCTCGTAATCGACTCGGTTGACAACAATAACAACAGCCGCGTGGAACGCTGGTATGATGTGAAAGCCGACGACACTCACCGCGCTTGGATTAAAGGAAGCAACATCGAGAAAATCTAACAGTCTCTGCCCATGATAGAATGGCTCAACAATATCGACATCGAGTTGATGGTGTTTCTCAACTCGTTCAACAATGAGTATTTCGACCATGTTTTTTGGATGATTAGCGGAAAACTCACCTGGATTCCGCTATATCTCACAGTGATAGCGATTTTATTTCGCAAAAACCTCAAGCAGGCAATCTATCTTCTGCTGCTCACCGCAGTACTCATCCTTCTCGCCGACCAGATATCATCGGGCATCATCAAGCCGCTGGTGCATAGGCTGCGCCCCAGCCACACCCCGGCAATAGAGGAAATTCTCCACTATGTCAACGGATATCGCGGGGGACCATTCGGCTTTGTGTCGAGCCATGCAGCCAACACAGTAGCCTTCGCCGGATTCTTCTCGCTGGTGTTTGGCAACCGCACATTCACAGTGATAAGCATCCTCTGGGCGCTGCTCGTGTCCTATTCGAGAATCTACCTCGGAGTGCACTTCCCCGGCGACATTCTCGGGGGTCTCGCAGTGGGAGTTTTTGCCGCTTTCGTCACCTATTTTATATATAGAAAATTCTCGCGACACAAGAGACTCGACGGCTGCTGCGAGCAACCATTCTCCGGCTCCGATATCAACGTCGCAACAGCGGTTTTACTCGCAAATACCGGCATTATTTTCATCATTTCGGCATTTTTGTAAGTTTTTTTGCAAATTTCTCTCAAAAAATTTGTTTTCTATAAAAAACATGGGTAAATTAGCACAAACTAAAATTAATCATATTTCTAACTACTAAAAATAACGTATCATGACTACTACTATTTCTTTTAACGAACTTCGTCGTATCAAAGACAGTTTGCCCGACGGCTCGATGCACAAGATTGCCGATCAATTGAACATCACAGTACAAACAGTTCGTAACTATTTCGGTGGTACCAACTACGAATTTGGCAAAAACTGCGGATTGCACATCGAACCGGGGCCCGACGGAGGCATTGTTGTTCTCGATGATACTCAGATTCTCGATATGGCAAAGAAAATACTTGAAGAAAACGCTGCCAAGTAAATCTCTGCCCGAAATACAATCGCCAAGAGCAATCACAAAATGACACAGGACAAAGGGAAACTCATAACATTGGCTATCCACACGTTCGACTATGCCAACGCGCTCAAAGAGCAGTTGGAACGTGGTGGCATCGAAGTTCAACTCCACAATGTGGATTTGAACCACCCTGTCATCTCCACCGGTGTGCGTGTGCGCATACATGAATGCGACCTCCCTTTGGCTTTGAAAATAATCGAGCGACCCGATTCTCCATTGGCGCGTCGCTCAAGCAAGCAACCTGTGATTATTCCAATCGACTTCTCGGAATACTCGCTCAACGCGTGCATGATAGGATTCGACTTTGCGCACTCCATAGGTGCCAAAGTCGTTTTGCTTCATAGTTACATCGGAGCGAATCGTTCGGGAAGCCTCCCCTTCGACAGCGAGCACCTCAAAATTGAATACGGCACCGCCAAAGACAACGAGAAGGCTCGAGCCGCCAAGGAGAAAATGGAAAATTTCAAAGCGAGCATCAACAATGCCATCGAGCGTGGCGAGATGCGCAAGGTGCCCTTTGAAACCGTGATTAAGGAGGGAGTTCCCGAAGACTGCATTATCGATTTCGCCAAGAAAACCGACGCTGTGATGGTGGTGATGGGCACTCGCGGCAAGCACAAAAAGCAAGCCGACATGGTGGGCAGTGTTACCGCCGAAGTGCTCGATGCCGGCAAATTCCCGGTGTTCTCAGTCCCCGAAAGCATAGCGTTGCGACACATTGGCGACATCAAACGGGTGGTCTTCCTCAATAGCATGTGCCAGCAAGACCTCATCTCGTTTGACGCATTCACACGGTTGTTTAACCATAACGAGCTGAAAGTGTCGCTCGTTCCGGTTACCGAAAAGCGTGAAAGCAAAATCGAGGAGCGCAACAATGCAATTCTCGAATATTGCAACAAGCAATATCCGGGTTCGCAATTCAGCATTGTGTCGTTCAAGGAGAGTAATTTTGTCAATGATTTCTCGGATTATGTTGCCGAAAACAACATCGACCTGATTATCATCCCCAACCGCAAGCGCAACATCTTCGCAAGGCTGTTCAATCCCAGCCTCGCGCACAAAATGCTTTTCCTCTCCGATACCCCGCTATTGGTGATTCCAATCTGACAATTAATCACAACAAGAAACCACAGGGAGGGCTTGCGCTCTCCCTGTTTTGCATATTATTGAACTCGGATTTTGTCGGTTCATAGAATTGTTGTAATTTTGGAGGTTAAAAGAGAATGAATATGGAATCTCGCATTTTTCTTTCATTTCCCCACCTCGGTGGAACGGAAATGAACTGGATTGAAGAAGCATTCAAGGGGAGTTGGGTGGTGCCACTCGGTCCCAATGTCGATGAATTTGAGAAACGGCTGTCTCGCTATCTCGAAGCCCCCGACGTGGTGGCTGTGAGCGCGGGAACAGCGGCTATACACATGGCTATGGTGATGCTTGGCGTGGGTCCCGGCGACGAGGTGATTTGCCAGTCGTTCACTTTCGCAGCAAGCGCCAACCCGGTTACCTACCAGGGCGCAAAACCGGTGTTTGTCGATAGCGAACCCGACACATGGAACATGGACCCCGAGGCTCTCGAAGAAGCAATCATCGAGCGGCACCGCACCATAGGACGCTATCCCAAAGCGATTGTGCCGGTCCACCTCTACGGGATGCCCGCCCGAATGGACGAAATCCTCGAAATCGCATCCCGCTATGGCATCCCGGTAATTGAGGATGCCGCCGAAGCTCTCGGCTCGGAATACAAAGGGAAGAAATGCGGTACGCTGGGAAAATATGGCGCACTGAGTTTCAATGGCAACAAAATAATCACCACTTCGGGTGGCGGCGCGGTAATCTGCCCCGACAGCGAAGCGGCAAAGCGGGTGCTTTTCTACGTTACCCAGGCACGCGAGAACCGCCCCTATTATTATCACGAGCATATTGGCTTCAACTATCGCATGAGCAACATCTCGGCAGGTATAGGCTGCGGGCAGATGGATGTGCTCGCCGAGCATGTCGAGCGCCGTCGCGCTATCCACCGGCTCTACAGCGAGGCTTTCAAGGGGAGCGACCGCATCACGGTGCACGAAAACCCGACCGACGACTTCAACAGCAATTTCTGGCTCACGACAGTGCTAATCGACGATGCCGATCCCGAGCAACTGCGCCAGGCGATGAATAGCCGCAATATCGAGACTCGATGGCTCTGGCGACCGATGCACATGCAACCGGTGTATGCCGATGCGCCATACTACGGCGGCAATACAGCCGAAAGTTTGTTCTCTCGCGGATTGTGCCTGCCCAGCGGCTCCAACCTCACCGACAGCGATATAGAACGAGTTGTTACAACACTTAAATCGGTATTGAAATGAATAAAGTTGTAGTTTTCGACCTCGACGACACACTCTACAAGGAGGTGGATTATGTCCGCTCGGGTTTTATGGCTGTGGCGCAGCACCTCGGCGACGATTCGCTCCTCGATGTGATGCTCAAGGCGCGAAGCAAAGGAATCAATGCTTTTGAGGCGGTGAAAGAGCAACGCCCCGATGCCGAAATCGAGAAAATGATTGAAATCTACCGCAATCACAAGCCCACAATCACGCTCCCGCGCGAAACCACACTCACTCTCGATTATCTTCACTCGAAATACACCCTCGCACTCGTAACCGACGGTCGCTCGGTGGGGCAGCGCAACAAAATCGAGGCTCTCGGTCTCGAGCGCTATTTTGCCCCCGAAGACATTGTCATTTCCGAGGAATTTGGCAGCGACAAGCACTCGGCAGCCAATTTCAAAGCGATTGAAAAGAACCACCCGGGCGCCGATTTCTATTTCTACATAGGGGATAATCCCGAGAAAGACTTCTTCCGACCGAATCAACTCGGATGGCGCACTATCATGCTCGAGGATGTTAACCATGTGAACATCCACGGGCAGGACAACGCCCCAAGCATCGACCACATTGCACAATATGCCATCGAATCGCTCTGCGATGCTATCGCGATTGTCGATGAAACTGAAATTTGATTATAAACATAACACTCAAAAATATATGGAGAATAAAAGAAAAGTAGCACTCATCTCGGGAATCACCGGTCAAGACGGCTCATTTTTGGCTGAATTTCTACTCGAAAAGGGGTATGAAGTCCACGGCATTATGCGCCGCAGCAGTTCGTTCAACACCGGACGCATCGAGCACCTCTATTTCGATGAGTGGGTGCGCGATATGAACCGCAAACGCCTCATCGAGCTCCATTACGGCGACATGACCGACTCAAGTTCGCTCATCCGCATTATCGAGGAGGTGCAACCCACCGAAATCTACAACCTCGCGGCACAAAGCCATGTGAAAGTGTCGTTTGACGTGCCGGAATACACCGCCGAGACCGACGCTGTGGGCACCCTCCGTCTCCTCGAGGCTGTGAGAATATTGCATCGCGAGAAAGAGACCCGCATCTATCAGGCAAGCACAAGCGAACTCTACGGACTCGTGCAGGAGGTTCCGCAAAGCGAAAACACTCCTTTCTATCCCCGAAGCCCTTACGCAGTGGCTAAACTCTACGGCTTCTGGATTACCAAAAACTACCGCGAGAGTTACGGAATGTATGCCGTGAACGGCATCCTCTTCAACCATGAGAGCGAGCGACGCGGTGAGACTTTCGTTACCCGCAAAATCACCCTTGCCGCCGCCCGAATTGTCAACGGGCTTCAAGACAAGTTATATCTCGGCAATCTCAACGCCTACCGCGACTGGGGGTATGCCAAGGACTATGTCGAGTGCATGTGGCTTATCATGCAGCAGGAGCAACCCGACGATTTCGTGATTGCTACCGGCGAATACCACACTGTGAGGGAGTTTACCACTCTCGCCTTTGCCCGTGCCGGAATCAACCTGCGCTGGGAGGGGGAAGGCATCGACGAGAAAGGTATCGACATCGCCACAGGGCGAGTCCTCGTGGAGGTGGATAAAAAATACTTCCGTCCCGCCGAGGTGGAGCAACTCCTCGGAAATCCCGCCAAGGCTAAAGAGAAACTCGGCTGGAATCCGCGCAAAACTTCATTCCAAGAACTTGTCAACATCATGGTTGACCACGACATAGAACTCATCAAGAAGCAACATAAAGCATAATCATGGAAAAAGACTCAAAAATATATGTTGCCGGACACCGCGGGCTTGTAGGCTCGGCAATTTGGAACAATCTCCTCGCAAAGGGTTACACCAACCTTGTGGGGCGCACTCACAGCCAACTCGACTTGCTCGACGGCGTGGCTGTGCGCGAGTTTTTCGACAATGAAAATCCCGAATATGTGATTCTTGCAGCGGCACATGTGGGTGGAATCATGGCAAACCTCAAATATCGCGCCGATTTCATCTATCAAAACCTCCAGATTCAGCAAAACGTGATTGGCGAGAGCTACCGCCATGGCGTGAAGAAACTTCTGTTCCTCGGTAGCACTTGTATCTACCCCCGCGAGGCTCCGCAGCCCATCAAGGAGGAGTATCTGCTCACATCGCCTCTCGAATACACCAACGAGCCTTATGCCATCGCTAAGATTGCGGGGCTCAAGATGTGCGAAAGTTTCAACTTGCAATATGGCACCAACTACATTGCCGTTATGCCCACCAACCTCTATGGCCCGCGCGACAATTTCAACCTCGAGACAAGCCATGTGATGCCGGCGATGATTCGCAAGATGTATCTCGCCAAGATGCTCAACGAGGGGAATTTCGATGCAATTCGCGCCGACCTCAACCGCCGCCCGGTCGAAGGCATCGACGGCTCGGCTTCACAGCAAGCAATCGTGGAGCTGCTCGACCGCTACGGCATTAACGCCTCTCGCCTGCTTCTGTGGGGCTCGGGAACGCCAATCCGCGAATTTCTCTGGAGCGAGGATATGGCGGACGCTTCGGTGTATGTCCTTGAAAACATCAATTTCGACGATGTTAAAGGCTCGAATCCCGAGGTGCGCAACTGCCACATCAACATCGGCAGCGGCAAGGAAATCACTATCGCCGCTCTCGCTTCGCTCATCAAGGAGACTATCGGCTACAATGGCAACATCGAGTGGGATTCGTCAAAGCCCGACGGCACTATCCGCAAACTCACCGATGTGTCGAAACTCCATTCGCTCGGCTGGCACCACAAGATGGAAATCAACTATGGCGTGGCAGCCCTCTACAACTGGTATCTCAACAACTAAACCTCTGTTAATGACGACAATAAAAGGCGGACTGTTGCAGCCCGCCTTTATTATTGAGTGAAAATCCGATTTATCAGATTCCGAATTGTGCCTTGATTGCTTCTACACGCTTGTTGGCTTCGGCATCGGCACGGTCGTAGTCGTTGAGGTCGGCCATCTTGCCTTTCACTTCGATATAGAACTTAATCTTAGGCTCTGTGCCCGAAGGACGTATAGACATCTTTGTGCCATCGGCGCAGAAGAATTGGAGCACGTTGCTTGTTGCAGGCATTTCCAATTTTGTCTTGTTCCCCTTGTCGTCGGTTGCCTCGAGTGTCTGGAAGTCTTTCATGAGCACAACTTTCTCGCCGGCGATATCCTTTGGCGGATTCTCGCGGAAGTTCTTCATCATTGCCACAATCTCCTCGGCACCCGATTTGCCTTTGCGCACTACCGAAATACCAAGTTCTTTTGAGAAGCCATATTTCACATAGATGTCTTTGAGCATCTCATACATGTTCAAGCCTTTATCCTTAGCCCATGCTGCGATTTCAGCCATGAGAGAGATAGCCGACACTGAGTCTTTGTCGCGAACAAAGTCTTCGGCGAGGAAGCCGAAACTTTCTTCACCACCACCCAAGTAGCGAGCCTTCCCTTCGTTTTCACGAATCACTGCGGCAATCCACTTGAAGCCTGTGAAGCAGTCGTACATCTTAATGTTCTGAGCATCGGCGATGGTCTTAATCAATTCGCTTGTTACGATTGTCTTAACGATATATTCCTTGCCGGTGAGCAATCCGAGCTCTTTGTTGCGAGCCATGAGATAGTTGAGGAAAATCAACTGAATCTGGTTGCCGTTGATGAGGACAAATTCGCCCTTGTCGTCTTTGAGGACAACACCGATACGGTCGGCATCGGGGTCGGAAGCCATCACAATGTCGGCGCCGGTCTCTTTAGCCTTGGCGATACCCATTGCCATTGCCGAGGGAACTTCGGGGTTGGGCGATTCCACTGTGGGGAAGTTGCCATCCTGAACATCCTGCTCGGGAACGTGGATAATATTGGTGAAGCCAAAGTTTTTGAGCGATGCGGGAATCAAATCGCGACCTGTTCCGTGGATTGGTGTATATACAATCTTCAAGTCGTGATATTTCTTTATTGCATCGGGGCTGAGAGAGAGAGTCTTGATTTTTGCAAGATACTTGTCGTCGATTTCCTTACCGATGATAACGATTTTCGACTTGTCGGCCTCGAATTTGATATCTTTTACGCTCTGAATCTCGTTTACATTCTTGATGATGTTGACATCGTGGGGGGCAATCACCTGTGCGCCATCTTCCCAGTATGCCTTATAGCCATTGTACTCTTTCGGGTTGTGAGAAGCAGTGATAATCACACCACTCTGGCAACCGAGTTCGCGAATAGCAAACGACATTTCGGGAGTAGGACGGCAACCCTCAAAGAGATACACCTTAATGCCATTGGCAGAGAACACGGCAGCAACAGTTTCGGCAAAGAAACGGCTGTTGTTGCGCACGTCGTGACCTACAACCACGCTAATCTCGTCGCGGTCGGCAAAAGCCTCTTTAAGATAGTTGCTGAAACCTTGTGTCGCAGCGCCTACAGTGTATTTGTTCATACGGTTGCTACCCACACCCATGATACCGCGGAGACCGCCTGTACCAAATTCAAGGTCTTTGTAAAACGACTCGATAAGTTCGGTCTTATCTTCGTTTTCAAGCATCTTAGCCACTTCGGCTTTAGTTGCATCATCATAGCCATCGCCAAGCAAGGCTGCGGCATCTACCACTGTACCGATAATCTGCGGTAGAAACAAGCCTGCTCCTACTGCGGTGAGCAACAAAATCCAAGTTCCTCCTGTCCATGGTTTAAAACGCAGGAGTGGCATAAGTAAAAATAGCAGTATATAAGGATGAAATGTCGCTGCAAGAGAAATAATCAGCACATACGAAATCCATTTTTTCTTTAACATGCAATGGATCGCGATAAGGCCAATTGCAATCGAGGCGCATTGCTTAATGGCTGCCATAGAAAACAAATAACCATACGCGCAAACGAAAAGGAAGATTGATAGCGTGAAACTGCTGGAGTATTTCTTCAAGAAAGGAACCGCTGCGGCTACAAAAAGTATTGAATAAGTTAGCACAAAGGTCTGTGCGCTAAATCCTGCCGCTTTCATCATGGAGTTGAGCAGGGTAAATCCCGGATTATCGCCAAGCTTCCAACTGAAGTCAGTTAGAATATCTGGGAAAGCCGCCATCGCCTTATAGCCGCTCATGTAAGTATAAGTGTCATTGTAGCCGGTGCGAAGGCCTGCAAAGAAGCTCAGATAGGCAATCAGCAGGACAACAATACCGTAGTTCGGCACTTTGCTCAGTCGACCATTCCATGCAAATGTGTACTTTTCGCTTAAAAATGCAAGTCCGCAGGAAACGGCCAGCACGATCCATAGTTCGCCCACTGATATCCTCCCATATTAAAGCTCATAAACGGCTTGCAGTTCTTGCCGCACGTTGGTATCCGCATAAAGTTGTGCCTTTTCATATCCGGCTTGTCCCATGCGACCGGCCAGCTCGCCATCGTTCAGTAGCACTGTAATTCTCTCCGCAAACGCGTCGCTGTCCGCAGGCGGCACCATATAGCCGGTCTTCTCCGGCACGATCAACTCGCGGTGGCCCCGGTTGTAGGAGGCCACCACAGGCTTGCCCAGCAGCATTCCTTCCACGATGTTCATCGGCAGTCCCTCGCGGTAGCTGCAAGAAACGATCACATCCGCGATATTGGCATATCTCTCCAGATCGGTGCGGTAGCCCAGAAATTCTACATATTCCTGTAAGCCGAGCGCCGTCACCTCTGCCTGTAACTCCGGAAGTGTCGGGCCGTTTCCGGCCAGCAGCAGTCTTACATTCGGCTGTTTCTTTCTCAGTGCGTCCATCGCACGGATTGCCGTAATCTGATTCTTGTTGGGCAGCAGCTCGCCCGTACAAAGCAAGATTTTTTCGTCTTCTGCATAGCCAAGCTCGCGCCGCAGCGCCGCGCATTCGGCTTCGGACAACTTACGATACTTTGCAGAGTTTGCGCCGACACCGTGAATGCGCTCCACCTGCGTGGGAAACTTTGCCGAGGCAAGGTCATAATCCTCCTGCGTGATGGTGATGAGCTTGTCCGTATGGCGGCACATAAACTTCTCCACCGGATACCAGATGAGCCAGTTTTTCTTCGGCGCACCCTTATAAAAGTGGAAGCCATGAGCGGTATAGAATACCTTGGTGCCGCGCTTGCGGGATTTTCGT
>SFER01000167.1 GCA_004557195.1 Bacteroidales bacterium
GTGCAAAGTTACACCCTTTTCCATTCCCCACCAAATTTTTTCACAACTATTTTTCAACTTTTTTCATCAATTTTTGTCTATACGCTGTAATTCAGCGCATTAGAAGAGTAAAAAAATTGCGCCTCCGAAGGACCGAAAGCGCAATTATCTTTAGAAATAAAGAAATTCATTAAATATAGCCGCGAATAATGCCGCGCTTGCTGTTGCGAACGAACATAATAATTTCATCGCGCTCCTTGGAAGCAGGCAATTCGGCTTCGATTCTTTCGATAGCGTCGCTATTGTTCAATCCCGATAGATAGAGGTAGCGATAGATTTCTTGAATCTCGCAAATCTTCTCATTAGTAAAGTTGCGACGACGCAAGCCGATTGAATTCACACCGGCATAGCTAATCGGAGTGCGAGCTGCCTTGACATAAGGGGGAATGTCCTTATTAATAAGAGCACCACCTTGCACCATAACATGGGCACCGATATGGCTGAACTGGTGAATGAGAGCACCACCACCGATTACGGCGTAGTTGTCGATAACTACCTCACCGGCAACTTGAGTGCAATTAGACATAATCACGTTGTCGCCTACGCAAACGTCGTGGGCGATGTGAGAATACGCCATAATGAGACAGTTGTTTCCCACAACGGTCTTGCCTTTGGCGGCAGTACCGCGATTCACGGTAACGCACTCGCGCAAAGTGGTGTTGTCGCCGATAATTGCAACAGTATCCTCACCGTTAAACTTGAGGTCTTGAGGAATAGCCGAGATAACAGCACCTGGGAAAATTGTACAATTTTTACCGATGCGAGCACCTTCAAGGATAGTAACATTGCTACCAATGCGTGTGCCTTCACCGATTTCGACATTCTGGTCGATAGTTACAAAGGGGTCGATAACCACATTTGAGGCAATCTTGGCAGCAGGATGCACATAGGCTAATGGTTGTTTCATACTTGCAAATTATTATTTATTCTTAACGATTTGTGCCATAAATTCGGCTTCGCTGACAATTTTTTCGCCAACGAATGCATATCCCTTCATCACAGCGCATCCGCGGCGGATGGGAGTGGTGAGCGACAAATGGAATACCAAAGTGTCGCCGGGAACGACTTTCTGACGGAATTTCACATTATCAATTTTCATAAAATAGGTAGAATAGCGCTCGGGATCTTCCACTTGGCTCAAGACGAGCAAGCCGCCCACCTGTGCCATAGCCTCCACCTGGAGCACACCCGGCATTACAGGTTCGCTTGGGAAGTGACCTTGGAAGAACGGCTCATTACCCGACACATTCTTAACGCCCACGATGAAGTTGTCGCCGCGATCGATAACCTTATCGACAAGGAGGAACGGGTAGCGGTGTGGGAGGAGTTCGCGAATGCGATTCACATCCATCAAAGGAGCTATATTGGGGTTGTAAAGAGGCGCCTGGATTTCCTGGCGACGAATCTCGCGACGGATTTTCTTAGCGAAAGTGTTGTTGATGGTGTGACCCGGGCGAGTGGCAAGGATTTTACCTTTAATCGGGCGTCCGATGAGAGCGATGTCGCCAAGCACATCCATCAATTTGTGACGCGCAGGCTCATTGTCGCTTGTGAGAGGCACATTGTTGATATAACCAAACTCGCTGACATTTTTGTGCGGCACACCCATCAAATCGGCAAGGCGATCGAGGTCGTCTTGCTTAACCGGAGCATCATAGATTACGATAGCGTTGTCGAGGTCGCCACCCTTGATGAGATTATTCTTCACCAACGGCTCAACTTCGCGAACGAAAACGAAAGTGCGGCTTGCCGAGATGCTTTCATTGAAATCGCTGAGATTTTGGAGCGTTGCATATTGATTGTTGAGCACCGGCGACTCAAACGACACCATAGTGTCGATGCTGAAATCATCGTCGGGAAGCACAACGATAGAACTTCCGGTATTGTCGTCGCGCACTTCGATTTTCTGTTTTACAATGTAGTAGTCTTTATCCTCCGACTGCTCTTCGATGCCCACTTCCATGATTTTGCAGCTCACTTCTTTGGCGCTACCATCGAGAATCGGGAGCTCGGGAGCATCGACAGTGATAAGGCAGTTGTCGATTTCGGCAGCATACAATGCCGCCATCGCATGTTCGATAGTGCTCACGCGAGCAGGACCATTGGCAATCACTGTGCCACGCTGGGTTTCAACGACATTCTCAGCAACAGCATCGATAATCGGCTGACCTTCCAAATCGATGCGTTGGAATTTGATTCCATGATTTTCGGGAGCAGGATTGAACGTTGCTTTTGAAATTAATCCGGTGTGAAGGCCTTTACCTTCCACCGAAAATGATTCTTTAAGTGTACGCTGTTTCATTATCTTTGTTTTTACTTATTTTCTTCAAGTTTTTTCTTCAATTCGGCAACCTGCTTGTTGAGAGCAGCAAGATTTTTGCTATAAATGAACATCTTGGCAAACTCGCGGCTGTCGATAGCAGGGGTGCCAAGCAAAGTTTTGCCATCGCCCACGCTATTAGGCACACCCGACTGAGCCCCGAAGTTGCAATTATCGCCAATGTGGATATGCCCGGCAAATCCCACTTGACCGCCCACCATATTGTGCTTGCCGATTTTGGTGGAGCCGGCGACACCCACTTGGGCTGCCATCACGGTATTCTCACCGATTTCGACATTGTGAGCCACCTGAATGAGGTTGTCGAGCTTAACGCCGCGACGAATGATAGTGCTACCCATAGTAGCACGGTCGATAGTGGTGTTGGCACCCACCTCGACATTGTCTTCGAGCACCACATTTCCAATCTGGGCAATTTTTTCGTACTCGCCATTCACCGGAGCAAATCCGAAACCATCGGCACCGATAACCGCACCCGAATGTATGATGCAGTTGTTGCCGATGCAACATCCGCGATAGATTTTCACACCGGAATAAATAATTACATTGTCGCCAATCACTACATCATCGCCGATATAGACTTGCGGATAGATTTGAGTGTGCTCGCCCACACGCGCATTAGCGCCCACATAGGCAAAAGCGCCGACATAGCAAGAGTCGGGCACCAAAGCACCATCGGTAATATAGCAAGGATTCTCCCTACCCTGCTTTGCCGGAATCTGCGCATTCACAAAATTGAGCAAAGTAGCGATAGTCGCGTAGGGGTCGTCAACCTTCACCAAAGTGGCAGAAACCGCCTCCTCGGGAACGAAATCCTTGCGCACAAGCACAACAGAAGATTGAGTGCTATATATATAATGTGTATATTTCTGATTTGCGAGGAAAGAAAGACACCCTTCCCTACCCTCTTCGATTTTAGCGAAATTATTAATCTTAGCCTCAGGATTGCCAACGACTTCGCCTTGAACCATCGCAGCAAGTTGAGCAGCAGTAATCTCCATAACAATAAATATGAATTAAATATTTTGCAAAGATGCGAATTTTTTTTGACGCAAGCCCTATTTTTATCCCAAAAATTGCAAATACCCGGTCAAAACGAGCAAAAAAGGCAATTCAACGCCGCTATCGCACACGCAATTCCCAAAAAGCCACTGCCGCGGCAGCCGCCACATTCAGCGAATCGACCTGATGCGACATAGGGATGCGCACCACATAATCGCAATCGGCAATGGTCTCGCGCGACAAGCCATCGCCCTCGGTTCCCATCACTATTGCGAGGCGCTCAACCCGGCGCAACAGAGGATTGTCGAGCGAGATGGAATCGTGGGTAAGCGCCATGGCAGCCACCTTAAACCCAAAGTCGCGAAGCGAAGCTACAGGCACATCGAGCCAAGTCCAAGGCACAAGAAACACCGAACCCATGCTCACCCTCACAGCCCTGCGGTTGAACGGGTCGCAAGAACCGGGAGTGAGCAGCACAGCATCGATTCCGAGAGCCGCAGCCGAACGAAAAATAGCACCGATATTCGTAGAATCCACCACACCGTCGATGACTACAACACGCCGCGCTCCATCGAGCACCTCGCCAAGGCTCTTAGGCATGGGACGACGCATAGCACAAAGCACACCACGCGTGAGAGTGTAGCCGGTGAGCCGTGAAAGCAACTCGCGACTGCCTGTAAACACCGGCACATCGTCGCCACATCGCGCCACGATGTCGGCAGCATCACCCGCGATATGCTTCGCCTCGCAAAGAAGCGAAACGGGAGAATAGCCGGCATTCAGCGCCACATTAATCACTTTCGGACTTTCGGCGATAAACAACTCGCCGAAATCGGACATTCCATAGCGCAACTGCGCCTCGGTGAGCCCGCTATACGGAGCCAACCGCGCATCGTCCAATGAAGAAACCTCAACTATCGACATAAATACAAAATTATTCCGTAAAAATACCACAAAAAAACTTACCGCCAAAATTTACCGAGACAATTAATTTTTTGCGTGAGGCTCGTCCTCGTGAAAAATTAAAATTTGACACCCCTAAAAATTGTTTCTTCAAGAACTTTTACTAATTTTGCATTTGCTGTTG
>SFER01000168.1 GCA_004557195.1 Bacteroidales bacterium
TTTTTCTGCAAATCTCCAAATTCTCACTCCGCATCCCGCTCGGATGACCCATCAAAAGGAATAAAACGAAAGAGCCGCCGTGAAGCTTTTATTCTTTTTCTTCAAAAAAGTTTGGCTATTCCAAATTAAAGCAGTACCTTTGCACTACGAGAACCCGCCAAGCCTCTTCACAATGCTTAAATCGGCGGGTCGTTTTGTTTTATTATGGCACATTATACAAAGACATACTCATCACCAGCTCAACTGGTGAGATTGCTGCAATCTCGTGGACTCCAAATTGAGAATGTCGCACGTACGGAGAATTATCTCCGCCACATCGGCTATTACAGATTTAGTGCTTATCTTTATCCTCTTTTGACAACACCGAAGGAGAATCATGTTTTCAAACCAGGAGCCACTTTCAGATATGTATCGCTTCGACAGGCATCTTCGCCTGTTGATGTTCAACGAGATTGAGAAGATTGAGATAGCTGTCCGTAGTGCCATTGTCAACATAACGAGCCGTGAGACAGGGAACCCCTTTTGGATGACCGACCCTACGTGTTTCTATGATATCAACACCTTTACGAAGACAAAACAGCTCATTGATGCTGAACTTGCCAAGTCGCGCGAAGATTTCATTGAACATTTCCGCAACACTTATTCTGACCCATATCCCCCTTCTTGGATGTTGGCTGAGATACTTCCATTAGGTGTGCTGACAAGGATATACGATAACATCAGGAGCAACCAGATTCGAAAGAAGATAGCACAAGAGTTCTCCCTGGGAGTGCCGGTCTTTAACTCATGGATGACGATTATCACTGTTGCTAGAAACAACTGCGGTCATCACGCTCGCGTATGGAATCGTACATTTGCTTTGAGGGTTTTGACTCAGCGACGTATGGCGTGTCCCTGGATCGCAATTCCAGTCAACCAAAAGAAAGCCTATTTCAGTCTCTGTATCATTAAATACTTCCTTGACATCATTTCGCCGAACAACGATATGAAGGCTAAGATTGATGCTTTGCTCTCCGCTTATCCATCTATTGATACAAGTGCAATGGGCTTCCCCCGTGGATGGGAGAGCGAACCGCTATGGCAATAGACACAATTTACAAGACGAGCGAGGATGGGAAACAGCACATCCTCGCCCGATTTGATTGAAAAAGCGCCGGCTCGGATGACCCATCAAAACACACCGAATTCAAAATTAAAATCGATTTATTTTGTTTTTACGCTTGTTTGCACTATCTTTGCCACGGCTTTGGTGCCATTTTGCCGCCCTAAACTTTTGTCATTGCTCAAAATGCACCAATTATCCACTTATTTTAATACAATTTTTCAAAACCATGGCTTTGATAATACCAAAATGTTATAAACTCAAATTGCTACCCGAAACAACCGAGGTGGCTATCAAACTCATCAAGGAGTCGTTTCAGGAACGCCTCTCCAAGGCGCTCAACCTCAGGCGCGTTACCGCTCCGCTTTTTGTGCTCTCCGGCACCGGTCTCAACGACGACCTCAACGGGGTGGAGTCGCCGGTGGGTTTCGACATTCAATGCATGGGCAATCGACATGCCGAGGTGGTGCACTCCCTCGCAAAATGGAAACGCGCCAAGCTCGGGGCTTATGCCATCGCGCCCGGTTATGGTCTTTACACCGACATGAACGCCATCCGAGCATGCGAGGAACTCGACAACCTGCACTCGCTATACGTGGACCAATGGGACTGGGAGCGGACCATCACCGCTGCCGACCGCAATCTCGACTTCCTGAAGGCTGTGGTGCGCAAAATCTATGCCGCGCTGCGCGAAACCGAGCAAATCGTCTATGAGCGATTCCCTCACATCACCCCGGTGCTCCCCGAGGATGTGGCATTTGTCCACGCCGAGCAGTTGCTCCAAGAATTTCCCAATCTTTCCCCAAAAGAGCGAGAGGCTCAGGCCGCACGGCGATATGGCGCTGTGTTTATTATCGGCATCGGCGGTAATCTCTCCAATGGCGAGCCTCACGACGGCCGCGCTCCCGACTACGACGATTGGAGCACCCCCAATAGCGACGGTTTCCTCGGACTTAACGGCGACCTTATGCTTTGGAACCATGTCCTCGATATTCCTTTCGAACTCTCGTCGATGGGTATCCGTGTCGATGAGGAAGCGCTCCGCCGCCAGTTGAAGTTGCGCGGCTGCGAGGAACGCCTCAACCTCAGTTTCCACCGCCATTTGCTCAATGGCGACATGCCCTACTCTATCGGTGGTGGTATTGGTCAGAGCCGCTTGTGTATGTTCCTGCTCCAAAAAGCCCACATCGGCGAGGTGCAAGCCTCGATTTGGCCCGAAGAGCAGATTGAGGAGTGTGCAAAACACAACATTATACTCATGTAGCCGCTTTTTTCAGCGGTTTTGTTGCTCGTTTTCTCGATATTCACTAATTTTATGGGCAATTTTATTCTCTGCCCATGGAAAAATTGATGCAATATGTGTGGCAACACCGCCTGTGGGAGTCGCAAGGGCTCACAACCGTCGATGGCAAGCGCATCAGGGTTATCGACCCCGGAGTGCTTAACACCGATGCCGGTCCCGATTTTTTCAACGCCAAAATTGAAATCGACCGCGAAATGTGGGTGGGAAATGTCGAAATCCATGTGCGTGCATCCGACTGGTTCCGCCACCACCACGATTCCGACCCTGCCTATGACAGCGTGATTCTCCATGTAGTCGATAAAGACGACGCTCCGGTGATGCGCAGCAACGGCGAGGTGATTCCGCAATGCGAGATGCACTGCTCGGTGCATTTCAACGAGCGCTACCGCCAATTCATCGAGTCGTCGTCGCAACTCATGTGCGGCACCGAAATTGCATCGACTCCCCACATCACCATCACCGAGTGGGTTGAGGCTCTCGCCTTCGAGCGCCTCCAGGGCAAAGCCGACAAGGCTAAAGAGCTGCTCAAAGCGTTCAGCGGCAGTTGGGAGGATGTGTGCTACGTTACCCTGGCGCGAAATCTCGGCTTCGGCATCAACAACGACGCTTTCGAGCGTCTCGCTCGGCGCACTCCGCTGCGTCTCGTGGCGAAGCACAGCGACTCGCTCACGCAAATCGAGGCTCTCCTATTCGGCAACGCCGGACTTCTCGACCCCAATCTCCACCGCGGCGACAGTTACTACCAAAGCCTCTGCCGCGAATATGCTTTCCTCGCCAATAAGTTCGACCTCCGACCTCTCGAAGGCACCATCTGGAAAATGTTCCGCGTGCGTCCGCAGGGATTCCCCCACCGTCGCATCGCCATGCTCGCTCAAATGCTCCACGGCGGGTTCGGACTGTTCACCAACATCATCGAAGCCAATGGCGAACCCGCATTGCGCTCGCTCTTCGACATCAACCTCACCGGCTACTGGGCTACTCACTACAGTTTCGACTCCCCGACAGCCACCGCCCAAAAGGCGCTCTCACGCTCCTCGGTGGATATAATCCTAATCAACACCGTTGCGCCCCTTTTCTACGCCTACGGTGAATCTATCGACAACTACGACACCACCTTGCGAGCCATACAGCTCCTCGAATCGCTCAAACCCGAGCGCAACAACATCGTGCAGCTATTTGAAAAATGCGGACTCAAAGCCGACTCCGCCCTCGTCTCGCAAGCGCTCATCCAGTTGCGCCGCAACTACTGCGAAGCCCGCAAATGCATCTACTGCCGCATCGGGCACAAGCTCCTCTCCATCGCCGCCATGACCAAATAACCCCTGGCGAACATCTATTACTTGAACAGTTCGGAATGAGAACCAAGACGAACGAGATCTATTTGGTCGGTTTCATGGTCAAACCATATAAGAAGAAAATCACCCTCGATGTGGCACTCCATATACCCTTCATAATTGCCTGTAAGCATGTGTGGATAGTACTCATCCGGAATAGGTATTTCCGATTGAAGCATATTGAGTATTGTCATAAGTTTTCCCAACTTCTTGGGATTATTGCGAAACCTTTTGTAATCCCTCTTGAATTGAGATGTGGGGTGCAATGTTTTCATAATTCCATCGAACGTTCCATCGCCTCAATAGACGAAAGGTCAAGAGGGGTGGTGTTTCGCAGCTTGCCGTTTTGAGCCTCTTTCATAGCGGCAAGGGTTACATCATTTGGCTCGCAATATGCGGCTTCAAGAAGCACAGTCTCAACAAAGTTGTTAAGGCTTCTATTCTCCCGCTTGGCGAGCTGGCGCAAACGCTCAATAAGTTCAACCGGCAAGCGGAAACTTTGATTCTTTTTTGGTACTGCTATATCCATATTGTAATATTTTACACTGCAAAGATACTATATTTGTAATACAAATGCAATCATCACGCCAAAAAAATTCATAAATCGGCACGGCTCTTTCATTTAAAAATAGCTCTCCATGTCAAAAACAGCATTATTTTATAGCGAGGATTCAGGCGGTGTTCTCGCTCGTTTTGCATTTTTCC
>SFER01000010.1 GCA_004557195.1 Bacteroidales bacterium
CGATTTTGGGGGCATGCTCTCGCTCCGGGCATGTCGCCGACGCCCAGGTCGGCGAAATACCCGGTTTCGCACGGCTGCCACCACCTCCGGGGTGGCGGAAATGTCCGCCTCTGGTCATCGTCTCCACCGACGGCGGAGGGGTCGGTGCTGCGTGAGCAGCGCGCGGTGGTGGCGCGGCGAGGGCGGCACGGGTGGGGGCGGGCGGCGGTGGTCGAGGTTTTCGTTGATTATGTCCTGCGGGGTATGATTCATTTGCTTTTAGATAGGGCCAATAGGGCCAATGGGGCCAATAGGCATTTTAGGCAAAGATAGTGCGTGGCGATGCCGAGTGGAGACTCGGAGCAATCGGAGAACTCGGAGGGGCTCGCTGACACTCGCCTTGATGTGGTTCCGGGGCGTGCGGGGCGGAGGTGTGAAAATTGCTTAAAATATTGGAAATATTATAAAAAGGGGGCGGAATGGGGGCGGGAGGTGGGGTGTCGGGAGAAATGAGGCATGGAAAAGTTTGGTTGAATGAAAAGAAATTACTACCTTTGCACCGCTTTTCGTAATCTCTGGCAAGACTTGTGGCTTGTTACATTGCGACGTAATACTAACATTTTAATTATATAAGAAAATGGTTGACTTAATAAAGATTGCAGAAGAGGCATTTGCATGTGGAAAAGAGTTTCCCGCATTTGGTCCCGGTGACACCATCACCGTTGCATACCGTATCAAAGAAGGTAACAAAGAGCGTATCCAGCTCTATCGCGGTGTAGTAATCCGCATTTCAGGCGAAGGCAGAAAGAAACGCTTCACAGTGCGCAAGATGAGCGACAACATCGGTGTAGAAAGAATTTTCCCCATCGAATCGCCGTTTATCGACAGCATCGAAGTGAACAAATATGGTAAAGTGCGTCGCGCCAAATTGTACTATTTGCGCGGTCTTACCGGCAAAAAGGCTCGCATCAAGAGCCGCGTGATGAACAGCGCAAAATAATCGACCGATTATATTGTAAAAGAAGGCGACACTGCAAGGTGTTGCCTTCTTTTTTTTATGCCATCATTGAGGCGGCAGAGCCATGCAACGCGCCACCAGAGAGCTCTGCAGCGGGCTGAGGGGAGCCACCCACTCGGGAATGCGCCACTCGATGCTGCCGCGGTCCTCCTTCTCGAGCGAGCGGCACTCCTCGACTGTGAGATACTCGAAATCGACCGGATAGATGTCGATTGTGGCATGAATGCCGATGTCGCCGCGAGCATTGAGCATCTTTTTCCACATTTTGCCGCGAGCAAGTGCCGAAATGACAACCGACCGCTGCTGCATGTCGGGGAGGCGGTAGCGATAATCGCCATTGAGGCGGAACGAGGAAGAGACGAAAAGTTCGGTGAAATCCATAGTCAAGCCAAAGATTTTGAGGGCGTTAGGCGAATAGCGATGCCCCTCCTTTCCGGCGAGAGCGTCGCGCATGACAAAAAATCCGGCACCATTTTTGCGAAACAGAACCTTGGTGTCCTTTTTCATCACCGAATCCACCCCGGCATTGATGCCGCGAAGCCGCTCCGGCTCGGCAAGGAGAAGCGTGTCGCAGTGTGCCACCGAGAGAAGCGACTCATATTTCACATTGCGCGCCACGCTGTCGGTGCCGTTGCGAAGGAAATATCGGGCGTAATTGCGCGAATTGCGCACACGCATGGAATTGTGCCCCTTGAAGCCCTTCACCTTGGGGCGATTGGGGAGGATGACATCCGCCATACACTCGCGGAGCACCATCGTGGTGTCGCCGTCGGCAATCATCGTGTTGTATTCGCGCACGAAAAAGGTAACCTTCACGCCATCTTTCGGCACCGACGACACCTCGGTTTCCGGAAGGTTGTAGAAGCGAGTCGTCAGCGCTACGGTGTCTTGCGGCGAGAGCACTGTAGCGATTTCGTAGCCGAGGCATTGCACCGAGAGAGGATAGTCGTACACCGATGCGGCGAACCCACCGGCATCGTCGGTGATGCCGAGCATCGCGCCACGCGAGTTATACACCGCGGCAGCCGCCACCGGGAGCCTGTCGAGCGAGTCGATCACAGTAAACGCCCCGCCCGGCATCGCAGAGGCGACGACAGCCGCCAGAGCCACAAATCTTGGTAAAAAAGAAAATGCTTTCATTTCATTAAAAATAGAACAGCGCAAAAATAGCATCAAAGCCACAAAAGACGCATAAAATTGTATTAATTAAGATTAATAGCGACAAAATTGAACGGAAGTGCAAAAGAGACGCTAAAAAAACGTGAAAATGAGCGACAATCTCAACTTTTATTACTATTTTCGCAAATTAATATAGAAGCGGCAACGAGTGTAGCCGCAATCAACAAAAACATCAACTTGAACAATGAAAGAAATCGAAGTAAAAATAGTAAACCACAGCAACAATCCGCTACCGGAGTATAGCACCAAAGATTCGGCGGGAATGGATGTGAGAGCGATGCTCGACGAACCGATAACCCTTCGCCCGCTTGAGCGCGCGCTCATCCCCACAGGGCTTCACATCCAGCTGCCCGAAGGCTACGAGTGCCAGATACGCCCGCGCAGCGGCTTGGCACTGAAAAAAGGGATTACGGTGCTCAACACCCCCGGCACCATCGACGCCGACTACCGCGGCGAGATAAAAATCATCCTCATCAACCTGTCGAGCGAGCCGTTCACAATCGAAAACGGCGAGCGCATCTGCCAGATGGTAATCAAGGAATATGTCAAAGCCACACTCACGCATGTGGATGACCTCGACGACACCGAACGAGGCGCAGGCGGCTTCGGGCACACAGGTGTGAAATAAACAATGGCAATGAAAAGAATAACACTGATAATTTTCGGCATAGCAATAGCCACCCTCGGCTCATGGGCGCGCGGCACAGACAAAGCGAGCGAGAACAATGCTGTTCTGGCCCGAAACATGTTTATCGAAGCCTCCAAGATGAAATCGCTGGGCAACATCGACTCCTACTACCAACTCATCGCCGGAGCCTACAGCCTCAACCCGAGCGACGAGAGCATCGCGTTCCGCTATGGCGAAATGCTCATCAACAGCGACAAATACACGCAGATGGAAAACGCCGGCGAGGTCATTTACAACCTCATGCTGCCATACGCTAAAGCCCACCCCGACGACTACAACGAAGCAAACGTGTTTGCACGCGTGTGCCTCGCTTTCGACCGCACCGAGGAGGCGATGGCGGTGTTCAAGCATCTCAGCGAGGTGTATCCGCGCAAACTCGACTCCATCTATTTCCTTGCGCAACTCTACGCCAAGCAGGGAGAGACACAGAAGGCGATAGAAATCTATGACCGCCTCGGCAAAGAGCCCGACCTCGGATTCAGAATGGCGACACTCAAGGCGCAAACCTATCTGCAAAGCGGCGACACCACAGCCCTCATCAACGAAGGGCGCAAACTGCTTGCCGAAGCGCCGAAGAATGTGGAGTACAACAACTTTATGTCGGATGTGTTCGATGCCATCGGGATGACCGACAGCGCAATCTGCTACCTCGACCGAGCCGCCGAAATCGACCCGGAAGACGGCAATGTGTATATGCGCAAAGCACGCATCTACTACAACCAGGGCGACTCATCGAAATATGACGACAACATCTACCAGGCTATTACCTGCGCCAACCTCGATGTGGAAACCAAGATTTCGGTGCTCGATGTGGCTGTACACAACCTGCTGCGCGAAAACGACTCGATTGCCGACGACCGCGTGGTGAAATTTTTCGACACCCTCATTGAGCAGCACCCCCACGAAAGCGAGATACACCGCCGCTATAGCCGCTACCTCGCCACAATCAACGACTACAAGGGCGCTGTGGAGCAACTCCAATATGCCCTCGACACCGACCCCGGCAATGCCGACGACTGGAGCAAGGTGATGATTCTCTCTATTATGAACAAAGATGAGCAACGTGCCGCCGAAGCCGCCGAAAAGAGCCTGGAATACAACCCCGGAAACATCGACCTATATCAATACATCCCCTCTATCTACCTGCAGATGAAGCAATACGACAAGGCGGTGGAAGTAATCGACAGAGCTATAGCCATGGTGGACAGCACACAGTCCAACCCCTCGCCACAACTCATGTCGAGCCTCTACTGCTCGCGAGGCGACGCGCTGGTGCAGAAAGGAGACACCACAGCCGGATTTGACTGCTACGAGCGCGCACTGGAGATTATGCCTGCCAACACGCTGGCTCTCAACAACTACGCCTATTTCCTCGCCGTGAAAGGTGTGGAACTCGACAAAGCCGAACGCCTCTCGGCTCTTGCTGTGCGCAACTCCCCCGACAACTCGTCAAACCTCGACACCTACGCATGGATATACTTCAAGAAACGAGACTACAGCCTCGCACGCTTCTACATCGAAAAGGCGATGGAGTGTGCCAAAGCGGAGAATTCGTTTAGCGCGGAAATCTACGACCATTACGGCGATATCCTGTTTATGTCGGGCGAGCCGGATGCCGCTGTCGAGAACTGGGAAAAGGCTCTGAAACTTCGCCCCGACGATGAACTCATCGCCAAGAAGGTGGAATTCAAAACATATTTCTATAAATAAACTACAATTATTTCCAAGCCAAGAATGAAAAGCAAAATTTCGATACTCATATTGCTGTTTGCAGCGATGATTGGCATCACAGGTTGCAAATCATCGAAAACCGCAACAAGTGGCGACAAAGAAGCCTCCAACAGCAGCCTCAATGCCGTAATCAACGCCTACGACAAAGATTGGGACACCTTCATCTCGTCGGGAAAAATCAAATTCGAGGGGAGCATGTCGCTATCGTCGTCGATGCAGGTGAGGATGCGCCGCGGACACTCGCTGTCGGTGTCGATACGCCCGCTGCTCGGCATCGAGATGGCAAAGCTGGTGATTGTCGAAGACACTATCCTCTTTATCGACAAGAGCCAGAGCCGCTATGCCTGCGACCAAATAAGCAACATCCTCGGCACTCGCCTCAACCTCGAGTCGCTGCAATCGCTGTTCCTCGGACGCCCCTTCTCGGTGAATGGCGGCGCGCTCAAGAAAGCGTCCGATGCCGATGTGAAGCCACTCGACGATGGCACCATCGAGATTATCCCTCGTGAACAGATTGCGCCGGTTCTCTACTCGTTTTTCACCGACAACGCCAACAACATTGCCCGAATGAGAGTGGAAGGGCTCGGCAGCAGCGCACTCACGGCATACTACGACTATTTCACCGCCACCGACTGGGGCAACATCCCCACCGAGGTGCTTATGACCACAGCCGCACGCTCCAACTCGATAAAAATCGAGTACAACAAAGGGAGTATGCGCTGGAACGAATCATTTGACGAAAAAATCACCATCCCGAGCGGCTACCGCAAAGCAGAGGTGAAAGCCTATCTGCAAATGTTGTTCCGCTAAACACCGCGCGAAATGAAGAAGGTTCTGCTATCACTGGCTATTGCGATGATTGCCGCATTGCTCCTCGCCCCCGAAGCGGCGGGCGACAATCGTGTGCGCCGTGTGAAACGCCAGCAGCAGACCAATCAGCGCGAGTTGCGAGAAACCAAGCGCAAACTCACAGCCAACACCACAGCCACCAAGCGACAACTCAACGCGCTCAACCGCATCACAGCCGAAATCGAGGAGAAAAACCGCGAAATAGGTTCGCTCACAGCAATTTCCGACTCGCTGAACCGCGAAATCGCCGTCATCCGCGACTCGATAACCTATTACGAGACCAAGCACAAACGCCTCAGCGAAAACTACGCCAAGGCGGTGAGGGCTGTCCATTCCCGCTCGTCATCGCTCGACATGTTGCTGTTCATCTTCTCGAGCGACTCGTTCAAGCAGGCGGTGCGGCGCTATCGCTACATACGGCAGTTTGCCCGCTGGCGCGAGAAGCAGAGCGAGGAGATTAGGGCTGCACGCAGCAAACTTGTGGAGAAGCGCACCCAACTCGAGACGGCGTTGCGGAGCAAATCCACCGCCATCGAGCGTCTCAACCTTGCCAACAGCGACCTCTTGAGCCGCCAGAGTAGGCAGCAGACCATTATAAGCAACCTGCAAGGGGAAGCGGCTACCCTCAAGCGCATTATGGCTGAGCAACAGAGACAGGCGGAGGAACTCGACCGCAAGCTCGGCGAACTGATTGCCGAGGAGGAGCGTGCCGCGGCAGCTCGTGCAGCAGCCGAGGAGGAACAGCGTCGCAAAAAAGCCGACTCAATAGCGGCAATTCAAGCCACCAAGCCCGAAACAGCCGACACCAAACCTGCAACTAAGCCGACCAAACCTGCTGCAAAGCCCGAAGCAAAGCCGGCTCCCGCAAAACCGATTACTAAAACAACCGGATACACGATGAATGCCGAGGAACGCACCCTCTCGGGCAGTTTCGAGAGCAACAAAGGGAATCTGCTATTCCCGGTTCCGGGAAAATACCGTATCGTGAAGCCCTTTGGACGACAGAAACACCCCGAACTAAAATATGTGGAGACCGACAACGGCGGTATCGACATCGAAGTGCCCGGAGGAACTACGGCTCGCGCCGTGTTTGAAGGCAAAGTAACCGGAATCTTCAAGCCCGACGGCTACAACACCGTTGTGCTCATTCGCCACGGCAACTACATCACCGTGTATGCCAATCTCGCAAGCATCACCGTGAAGCCGGGACAGATGGTGAAAACCGGAGAGACTATCGGCACAATCTTTGCCGACCCCGACGACGACAACAACGCAATCCTCCATTTCGAGATACGCAAAGAAAGAGAGAAACTCAACCCCACCCTCTGGGTGAAATAAACCGCAGCCCTCATGGAAGTAACAAGATACACCCCCGATAAAGCCTCGCAATGGGACGCATTTGTGAGAAGCGCAAAAAACGCCACTTTCCTGCATCTGCGCGGCTATCTCGACTATCACAGCGACCGTTTTGCCGACAATTCGCTCATTTTCCGGCGCAACGGCAAGGCTATCGCTCTCCTTCCCGCCAACCGGGTGGACAACACACTCTTTTCCCACCAAGGACTCACCTACGGAGGATTTCTCACTCAGGCAGCCCACTTCGGCATGGAAGATATGATGGAAGTGGGGGACGCATTGAAAGCCTACGTCGCCGAAACCGGGATAGACACCCTCGTGTATAAGCCTGTGCCGCACATCTACCACACCTACCCTGCCGAGGAAGACCTTTACCTTATGTTCAGGCTCAAGGCGCAAATCGCCACATCGGGATTGTCTTCGGTAATCGACATCGAGAACCGCGCTCCTTTCAACGAAAACGCAAAGCGCGCCGTTAAACACGCCACCGCCCAAGGCGTCGCCATCGAGCAATCGACCGATTTCGCCGCTTTCTGGAAAATTCTCTCGGAAGTGCTCCACAAGCGCCACGGCGTGGCACCGGTGCACACCATCGACGAGATTGAGATGCTCCACAAGCGATTCCCGGAGCAGATTCGCCTCTACACTGCCACGTGCAACGGAGAAATTGTTGCCGGAACGGTGCTCTACGACACTGGCAGAGTAGCACACACCCAATACATTGCAGCATCGGAGCAGGGACGCTCGCTCAAGGCGCTCCCGCTGCTTTTCAAGCGGATATTGGAGAACGAATGTCGCGGCAACCGCTATTTCGATTTCGGCATCTCAACCGAAAACGGCGGTTTGACCCTCAACACGGGTCTCGACCGCCAGAAATATGGCATGGGCGGTCGCGGTGTCGTGTATAACAGTTACATCGTAAAATTCTGACATTCTCCCGCTATGCCACAGAACAACAGCGACACAATATCACGACGCATCCTCAAGGCAATGACGCTCTTTGGTGGAGTGAGAGTGGTGTCGATTCTCTGCTCAATCATCCGCACAAAATTTGTGGCGTTGTGGCTCGGACCGGCAGGTGTCGGGTTGTTCGGACTCTACAACAATGTTGTGGATATGATTTCCTCATTTTCCAACCTGGGGATGCGCGACAGTTGTGTGCGCAACATAGCATCGGAGAAATCGAGTTACGCAATAGCGGTGATAATCACCGTGGTGAGGCGATGGGCAATGATGCTCGGCGCACTCGGCTCGCTTATCGCCCTGATCCTCTCCCCTATCCTAAGTTTTGCCACGTTTGGCGACTATGAACACATCTGGGGATTTGTGGCGCTCTCGGTGGTGTTTCTAATCAACTCCCTCACCCTCGGCGAGGAAGCTGTGCTGCAAGGCACGGCGCGACTCCGCCGCCTCGCCCGCGCATCGATTTGCGGCGTGGTGGCAGGTATGCTGGTGAGCATCCCGATGTTCTACTTCTGGCGCCTCGACAGTGTGATTCCATCCATTATCGCCTATCACGCCACCACCGGACTTTTCATGTGGATTTGGCGCAACAAAGATTTCAAGAGCGAACCTGTATCGCTCACCCGGCGGGAAACCGTAACACGCGGACTCGGATTTATCAAGGTGGGCACATATATGATGGTGAGTTCGTTTGTTTCGCTGCTCTGCGCCTACCTGTTCCGCTCCTATCTCAACAACTATTACGGCACCACCGATGTGGGGCTGTTTCAAGCCGGCTTCACCCTCGTGAGTCAATACACCGGCATAATTTTCGCCGCTATGGGCGTGGAATACTACCCTCGGCTCTCCAAGACCATCGACAGCCGCAAGCGCACATCGCTCTTTGTTTCCACGCAAATCAATCTGCTGCTCACCCTGCTCATCCCCATAATCGCGGTGTTCATTTTTGCATCGAAGTGGATTGTGCTGTTGCTCTATTCAAGCGAATTTACCTCAATTGAGCCGTACATCACCATGGCGATGCTCGGAATCGTGTTCCGCGCCCTCTCCTGGGGGATGGCATTCACCATTCTCGCCAAGGGGGACGGCCCCACATTCATAGTAACGGAGTGTGTGAGCGCGGCAGTGGGGCTTGCGCTCAAGGTTCTGCTTTTCGACACCATGGGCATTGCAGGTCTCGGTGTGGCATTCACAGCGTGGTATTTGGTTTATGTTGCGATAATCTATTATGTGTATCGCCGCCGCTACCGGCTCACGCTCCACACCTCCACATTCAAGCTGGCAATTATCGCCATAGCATCCACCGCGGCAATGCTGTTCTGCCACAACCGGGAGTGGCTCGCAGCCGAAGTGATATTGATTATTCTCCTTGCCGCCATATCGCTGACCATATTGCGCAAAACCGCATCAAAAACACGCAAAAATTGATAAAAAAGGCTTATATTACTTTTATTTTCAGTTATTTATATTTTTTATTGAGAAAATATTTGCTTTTAATCTTTTTTGTGCTTACCTTTGCAATGTTATTCAAAGGCAATGCAGAAATGAGAGCATTTCTGTTCCCGAGAGGGATGTCGGATTGAGTGACAGACTGAAATTTTTATACAATAAGGGTCTCAACTTTAAAGTGGAGATTCTTTTATTTTTTACTAATTAAAAACAAATTTAAAACCATGGCAATTACTTACATGACCCAAGCCGGGTACAAAAAGAAAATGGAAGAAATCGCTTATCTCGAAAATGTTAAGCGTCCCGAAATATCTCGCGCTATCGCAGAAGCGCGCGACAAAGGCGATTTGTCGGAGAATGCCGAATACGATGCAGCCAAAGAGGCTCAAGGTATGCTCGAGATGAAAATCTCGCAACTCAAAGACCTCGTGGCTAACGCTCGAATTATCGACGACAGCAAGCTCAACACCGAGGAGGTGCAGATTCTCAACTCTGTTACCATCAAGAATGTCAAGACAGGCGCTCAGATGAAATACACCATCGTTGCCGACAGCGAGGCTAATATCCGCGAAGGCAAAATCGCTTCGAGCACCCCTATCGCTAAAGGTCTCATCGGACACAAGGTGGGCGAAGTGGTTGAAATCCAAGTGCCGTCGGGCAAGATGCAATTCGAAATCGTTAATATTTCTATCGACTAATATTTGGTATTATGGCTTCTATTTTCAGTAGAATTGTAGCAGGTGAAATTCCTTGCTATAAAGTAGCCGAAGACGACAATTATTTTGCTTTCCTCGACATTGCCCCGGTTGCTCCGGGACACACCCTCGTTATCCCCAAGAAAGAGGTAGATTACATTTTCGACCTCACCGACGAGGAATACCTCGGACTTATGACTTTTGCTCGCAAAGTGGCTGCCGCATTGCAAAAATCGATGCCTTGCAAGCGTATCGGCGTGGCTGTTATGGGCATGGAAGTGCCTCACACCCATGTTCATCTTGTCCCCATCAACAAAGAAAGTGATATGAATTTCTTCCGCGACAAACTTTCGCTCCCCGCCGAAGAAATGGCTGCTATTGCAAAGAAAATCTCCGAAAATTTCTAAGAGATAGAAGCACGATTAACCCCATAAAAGAGCATCCATGCGGTGCTCTTTTTCTTTTTATCGTCATTTTTAACCATTACTGTTGTGTAAGTGGCAAGAATTTCTTAATTTTGAAAATCCAATAGTGCAAAAACGATGAATATGCAAGAAAATATGCAATGGCAAGACCTTATCAGCGATAAGCGGCTTGGACTGGAAGATTACAAAGAGACTAAAAACAGTGTGCGCAGCGATTTTCAGCGCGATTACGACCGCCTTATCTTCTCATCACCGTTCCGTCGCTTGCAGAACAAGACTCAGGTGTTCCCGTTGCCGGGAAGCATATTTGTGCACAACCGCCTCACTCACAGCCTCGAAGTGGCTGGCGTAGGACGCTCGATTGCCAACGAGGTGATGCTGCAACTCCTTCCGCGCTACGCCTCCGAGCCTTGGGCGCACAGGCTTCACAATATCGGCGAAATCGTGTCGGCGGCATGTCTCGCCCACGACCTCGGCAATCCGCCTTTCGGACATTCGGGAGAGAAAGCAATAGGCACATATTTCTCCGAGGGGGAAGGGCTTCAACTCAAGCCGCTCCTCACCCCCGAACAATGGAACGACCTAATCCATTTCGAAGGGAATGCCAACTCTTTCAGACTGCTCACCCACCAATTCAAAGGGCGCCGCAAGGGGGGATTTGCAATGACCTACTCGCTCCTCGCCTCGATAGTGAAGTATCCCTATTCCTCGGCACACGCCAACGATAAAGGGAAATTCGGATTCTTCACCTCCGAGCACGACATCTACACAAAGATTGCCAATGAGCTGGGGATTCTGAAAAAATCGGATGACTACTACTGCCGCCACCCGCTCGTGTATATGGTGGAAGCCGCCGACGACATCTGCTACCAGATTATGGATATCGAGGATGCACACAAACTCAAGATTATCGACACCCCCACAACTATATCGTTGCTCACCGGATTCTTTGACGAAGAACGTGTTGAGCACATGAATCATGTGATGAGCGAAATCGACGACCGCAACGAGAAAGTGGCTTACCTGCGCTCTTGCGCCATCGGCACCTTGGTGGCTGAATGTGCCAAGGCGTTTATCGACAACGAGCAGCAAATCCTCGCCGGGAAATTCCAAGGAAGCCTCATTCAGCACATCTCGGCTCAGCCGCGCAAAGGATATGACGCCTGCACCGAACTTGCATACGCCAAGATTTACTGCGCCAACGATGTTGTGGATATCGAACTCGCCGGTAACCAAATCATCACATTCCTGCTGAATCGCCTCATCGAGGCAGTGAGATTCCCCGAGCGCAACTATTCCAAACTACTTCTAAGCCGTGTTCCGAGCCAATACGATGTGTATGCCGACACTCTTTTCGGCAAGATACAGGCGGTAATCGACCATATCAGCGGTATGACCGATGTCTATGCCCTCGATTTATACCGGAAACTCAACGGCATGTCGCTCCCGGCGGTGTAACGCACCTATCGCAGGGTGATTCCTGTTACAATATTCTTGGAAGAACCGCGCCACGGAAGTGTGCCGAGGTAGGTTTCGTATTGCACGCACACCTTCTTGCCGCTCCCCTGGAGCTTCATTATCTCCGATGCTATCGAGTCGTTCTCAACAGAGAAGGAGAAATCGCGCTGATACACTCGCGATGTGTCGTTGATGGCAAACTCGCTTATCATATCCCCCTCGAATGTGGTGAACATATAGCCGCGCTTCTCGATATTGAGAATGTAACCGGATTTCTCGGCATTAACAACATAGGGTGAGCAATACTTGTAGTAGAACCATCCGCCCACCGAGAGCAGCGCCACAACAGCCACGATTACAATAAATTTGAGCCAACGGTGCGGTTTCACCACAATTACATCATCGTCGGCATCTTCGTCATCATCATTTTTTTGCACCGGGGGTACCGGAGCGGTCGGTGTCGATTGCTGCGGGGCAACCGAGGGGCGTTGGGCAGGCTGAGCTACAGGCTCGTCGTCCGCGCTACTAAAGAAATCTTCAAAATCGTCTAAATTATCTTTAGCCATTATCGTTTCAAATTACAAGGGTTATATATATGTCTAAAGCGACATGCCATCACCGTCGCTGTCTGATTCTATCTTGGTTATGCCTGCCTTGATGCGGCTGCGGTCGATAGCCATACTCACAAAAGCATAGATTCCGAGCACGATGAGAAGCAATGTCTGCGCGCCCCACACCACCATCGCAAATGTCGATGCAGAGGCGTCAAACGGTCCTGCGGGATTGAAATTGGTGCCTACGCCATAGAGCGAGAGACCGAAAATCACCGCAATATGCCATGCGCCGAGACCGCCGTTGGTGGGGATGCCCATACTTATCGAACTCAACACAAATATCACAAGAGTGGGGATGAGCCCGAGCGATGCGGTGTAGGAGAAAGCAAATGTGGCAACATAAAGTTGGGTGAAATAGCATCCCCAAATGAGGATGGTATAGAACAGGAACCACCATTTGCCATCCATCTTCGCCACCACAATAAAGCCGTTCCAGAGATTGGAAACGAGTGTGCGAATCTTCAACACAAACTTATTGGAAGTCTTCACGGTGAACAACGCCACGAGAGCGGCAATGCCAATCACGCCCAAAGCCCAGATGAGCGGCGATGTGAGCATATTGTAGATGCCGTCCTTCGCTTGAGGATATGTGTCGAGAAACGAGATAAATGCGCTTTGAGCCAGGAAAAATGTAATGAATGTGAGGAAAAGCACCGTGAACGTGTCGGAAAGACGGTCGCCGACCATTGAGCCGAGCACCTTGGTAAACGACACCTTCTCGCGGTCGGCAATGTAACCGGAACGCCACACCTCGCCAAGGCGCGGAAAAATTAGATTTACGGCATAGGTGCCGAAAATCGAGTTGATTAATGCCGATGTTGAAGGGCGCACACCGAGGGCACGCAACTGCAACCGCCACCGCAATGCACGAAACACATGGCTGAACACGCTGATTATCAATGCCGCGCCAATCCACCAATAGTTGATTTCGCTACGCATGATTTCTTTCATCTGGTCGATATCGACATTCTTACACAGGAAATAAAACAAGCCTACGCCTATCACTACAGGGACAAAAAACTGTAGAAATTTCCCGAATCCTTTTTTTAACTTATCTTTTTCCAAAATTTATATTATCTTTGTAGGTTGCAAATTCTTTATGGTGCAAAGATAGTGCAAACGAGAGGAATATCAAAATAAAAACGAGTTTTTAATTTTGGATTCCCGAGTGTAGCCTATCTTATCAAAAGTCTAAAGATAGTGCAGCCTATCTCGCCTTTGCACCTGAAAAGTTTGCTAATTTTAGGAATTAAAAATTTTAAGGATAAGATATGCCACAGGTAAAGCCTAAGAAATCTCTCGGACAGCACTTCCTCACCGACATGGGGATTGCGCAGCGAATTGCCGACACGCTAATCGACAGGGTTGGCATGCCGGTTATCGAAGTGGGCCCCGGAATGGGTGTGCTCACCCGGTTTTTAATGGAAGCCGGACACAATCTCAAGGTCGTGGAGCTCGACGGCGAAAGTGTTGACTATCTCAATGCCAATTTCCCCGGTCTTGAAGGTAGGATAATTGCCGACGACTTCCTCAAAATCGACCTCAAAGAGGTGGCGGGCGACGGAAAGTTTTGTGTAATAGGAAATTACCCCTACAATATTTCATCGCAGATTTTCTTCAAGGTGCTTGAATATCGCGACCAAGTGGAATGTTGCAGCGGTATGCTGCAGAAAGAGGTGGCTGAACGCATCGCCGCTAAGCCCGGTTCCAAGACCTACGGCATCCTCTCGGTGCTCCTCCAGGCATGGTACGACATTGAATATCTTTTCACCGTGCCGGAGCATGTGTTCAATCCGCCGCCAAAAGTGAAATCGGGTGTGATTCGCCTCGTGCGCAACAATGTGGAGCATCTCGATTGCGATGAACGCCTGTGGAAATCGGTGATTAAGACATCTTTCGGACAGCGGCGCAAGACCTTGCGAAACTCGCTGCGCGGAATGGTGCAAAACCCCGACACTCTCGCTCTGCCCATCTTCAACAAGCGTCCGGAGCAATTATCGGTTGATGAATTTATATATCTCACCAACCTCATTTCAGACAAAAAAGAATAAAGATTTGATGTTATGCAGATAGATATAACTCCCGAATTCATAGAGAAATTCCGACAACTCGCCATTGCGCGCAACGAGGAGGAGGCTCGTGAGGAACTGAGCAAACTCCACCCTGCCGACATTGCCGAATTGTTTCACGAACTCGAAATTGAAGAGGCGGAATTTCTCGATTCGCTTCTCGATGAGGAGCGCGCCGCCGACGTGCTCATGGAACTCGACGAGGACGACCGTAAGCGCCTCCTCGCCAATATGCCCAACGAGGAAATCGCCAAGCAATTCCTCGAGCACCTCGACACCGACGATGCCGTTGACCTTATCCAGGAGCTCGACGAAGAAGACCGCGACGAGATTATCAGCCACATCGACGACATGGAGCAAGCTGGCGACATCATCGACCTCCTCAAGTATGACGACGACACCGCCGGTGGTCTCATGGGCACCGAGATGATTATCGTGAACGAAAATTGGAGTATGCCCGAGTGTGTCAAGCAGATGCGCGCTCAAGCCGAAGATATGGACGAGATTTACAACGTGTATGTGGTTGACAACGACAACCGCCTGCGCGGTGTGTTCCCGCTCAAGAAGATGATTACCCACCCATCGGTGTCGAAAATCAAAAATGTGATGCAAACCGACCCGATTTCGGTGAAAACCGACACTCCGATAGAAGATGTGGCTCTCGATTTCGAGAAATACGACCTTGTGGCAATGCCGGTTATCGATTCGATTGGACGCCTCGTGGGGCGCATCACCGTCGATGACGTTATGGACCGCGTGCGCGAACAGAACGAGCGCGACTACCAGTTGGCATCAGGTCTCTCGAGCGACATCGAAACCGATGACACCGTGCTGTCGCAAACCAAAGCTCGCCTCCCCTGGCTCCTTATCGGAATGGTGGGCGGTCTCGCCAACTCGGTGATTCTCGGCAATTTCGAGGCAGGATTTGCCACCAATCCGGCAATGGCGCTTTTCATCCCGCTAATCGGTGGAACAGGCGGAAATGTCGGCATCCAATCGTCGGCTATCGTGGTTCAAGGCCTCGCCAACGGCTCTCTCGAGCTACGCCATGCCGCCAAGCAGATATGGAAAGAAATGAGCGTGGCTCTTATCAATGCAGTGGTGATTTCGCTCCTCGTTTTCGCCTACAACTGCTTCAAACTCGACCCGCTCAACCCCACCACACTCGCCGTGTCGCTATCGCTATTTGGAGTGGTGCTTTTCGCCTCGGTGTTCGGCACCTTAGTGCCCCTCGCACTCGAAAGATTCAAAATCGACCCGGCTATCGCCACCGGACCGTTTATCACCATCACCAACGACATCATTGGCATGTTGATATACATGCTCATAAGTGGCGCTTTAATGGGACTGTTCAATTAATTCAACAATAAAACAACAATAATCACACACTAAGAAAATGGCTAAAGTACTTATTATCGGAGCAGGTGGTGTGGGCACTGTCGCCGCACACAAATGCGCTCAAAACCCCGATGTTTTCACCGAAATCGTCATCGCGTCGAGAACAAAAGCTAAATGCGATGCCGTGGCTAAGGCTATTGGAAAGCCAAATGTTACTACCGACACCGTTGATGCCGACAGCGTGCCGCAACTCGTCGAACTGTTCAAGCGCCACCGCCCCGACATCGTTATCAATGTGGCTCTCCCCTATCAAGACCTCACCATTATGGACGCTTGTCTTGAATGTGGCGTGAACTATCTCGACACCGCCAACTACGAGCCTCTCGATGAAGCAAAATACCAATACAGTTGGCAATGGGCTTATCGCGAAAGATTTGAAAAGGCAGGTCTTACCGCTATCCTCGGTTGCGGTTTCGACCCCGGAGTGTCGGGCGTCTATACCGCCTACGCCGCCAAGCACCATTTCTCCGAAATGGAACACCTCGACATCGTTGACTGCAACGCAGGTAACCACGGAAAGGCTTTCGCTACCAATTTCAACCCCGAAATCAATATCCGCGAAATCACTCAACGCGGTAAATACTATCAAGATGGCGAATGGATTGAAACCGACCCGCTCTCGGTGCACCGTCCTCTCAACTACCCGAATATCGGTCCTCGCGAATCCTATTTGATGTATCACGAAGAGCTTGAGAGCCTCGTCATCAACTTCCCCACTATCAAGCGCGCACGCTTCTGGATGACTTTCGGTCAAGAATACCTCACACACCTCCGTGTTATCCAAGATATCGGTATGGCAAGCATCGAACCTATCGACTACAATGGCGTTCAGATTGTGCCTATCCAATTCCTCAAAGCAGTGCTCCCCAACCCCAAAGAACTCGGCAAAAACTACACCGGAGAGACTTCAATCGGTTGCCGCATAAGTGGTAAAGGGAAGGATGGCAAGCCTATGACATACTATGTGTATAACAACTGCTCGCACCACGAGGCTTATCTCGAAACCGGAATGCAGGCTGTAAGCTACACCACCGGTGTTCCCGCTATGATTGGCGCTATGATGTTCCTCACCGGCAAATGGAACAAACCGGGTGTGCACAACGTGGAAGAATTCGACCCCGATCCATTCATGGAGCAACTCAACAAGCAGGGCCTCCCCTGGCACGAAATCATCAACGGAGACATCGAACTTTAAACACCAAATGATGCAATCCTATAGTTGATAATTAAGTAATTCCTCAAAAATAAGATGCTGCGCCGTAGAACTCTACAGCGCAGCATCTCTTTTGATACATCAATCTAAATTATTATTTTCAAGCCGGCATAAATGCTTCGCGGAAGCATGGGGCCATAGATGTAGCCCGAGTCGCGCAATGCGCCTTGGTCGAAGTCTTTCTGGTAGGCGTTGAAGATGTTCTGCACTCCGGCATTCACTTGAAGCGTTGCATAGTTGAAGATGCGGAAATCATACGCCACTTTGAGATTCAAATCGAAGAAATCGGGCGTGGTTACCGCCACATCCACATCGGTACCGCTTCCGGCAAGGTGCTGAACGAGCATCTCACCGGTGTAGGTGCCCGAGAGCGACAGCGTCAATGGCTTCACGGGATTGTATTTCAGTGTGAAATAGCCATAGATATCGGGGGTGCGGAACATGCGCTTCTCGGCAGGCACCGCCGGGTCTTCGCTCCACTCCTCGGGCTGCTTGTAGCGGCTCTGCTGCAATGTGGCGCCGAGTTGCAGTTGCAAATGCGACGAGAATATCGCTTTTCCCTCGACATTGAATCCCCACACTCGCGCGCCATTGCCGTTGTATCTTTCGAGCACTGCATTCCCCTTGTCGTCGGGCTGCTCGAGGCGGCGAAGGGCAAAGACATCGCGAAGGTCGGTGTAGAAAGCCTCAAGGAGCAAGTTGGTTTGCACTTTCCCGAATGTGTGGTAGAGGTCGGCAGAGAAACTCACGCTATTGCTGCTCTCCTGCTTCAATCCCGGGGCAAGGATGGTAACGACACGTTCGCCTCCCACCACCGCAACGTGGAAATCCTCGTCATAGGCTTGTGGCGAGCGGAATCCGGTGGAATAAGAGAGGCGGAAGTTCACCTTCTCGGAAGGATTGAAACGGATGTTGGCACGCGGCGACACAATGGCGTTGTGGATAAGGGAGTGCTTGTCGAAACGCGCCCCCACGAGGAACCCCCATCGGTCGGTGCGCCACTCATTTTGCAGATATGCCGAATAGATGTTCACCTCTTGCAACACATTGTGGTCGTAGCCCACGGTTATATCATTGAGGTAGTTGTAGTTATATTCAACGCCACCCACAAGTTCGGCTGGCATAAAAAGGAGATTTCCGAATTTATGGGTATATTGCCCTCCGGCAACCACCACGAGGTCGTGGGTTCTTCCATAAGCGTTAGGGTCCATATCACCGCCATAATAACTCTTCCTGCGAGTGTTTTGCATCGATGCATACACGTTGAAACGGTTGCGGTATTCCTCGGTCCACGCCTCAAAGTTGGCATCTGCCGCCTGAATGCTGTGATCGACCTGCTCTGCCACCATCACATTGTGCGGCTCGTTGTCGATATCGTCGCCGCCACGCCTGAATTCGTGAGTGCCGTGGTATTCAAGCGAGAGTTTTGAGTAGTCGCTTGTGCGCATGAAACTCCTCACGCCTACTGTTTGGCTTTTTATCATAGGCACTTCGGTGAATCCGTCGCCATCGTGGTCATATCCGTCTCTCACTCGGTTTTGTCCGTAAAGAAACAGTCCGATGCGGTGGTTATCGTTCACCACCGAGGCATTAAGTGTGGTATTGTTGTCGAGCGAGCCGCTCACACCTATAGAAGTGAGCGTGTGAGCCACCTCTGCCGAGTTTATAATCGGGTCTTTGGTGATGATGTTGATGGTGCCGCCAATAGCCGAGGAGCCGAACAGCGCCGAGCCACCGCCGCGCATCACCTCCACGCGGTCTATCATGTTTGCCGGGATTTGTTCCAGCCCATACACGCCGGTGAGCGCCGAGAACACAGGGCGCGAATTCATGAGTATTTGAGAATAATGTCCATCAAGGCCATTGATTCTCACCTGGGTGAATCCGCAATTCTGGCAATCGTTCTCCACTCTCACTCCCGGTTGGAAATTCAGCCCGTCGGCAAGGCAGGCTGCTCCCACAAGGTCGAAAAGTTGATGGTTCACCACGTTCACGAGCGACGAACTGTTGCGTCGCTTCACTTCGCTCTTGCTCCCCGTAACCACCACTTGGTCGAGTTGCAATACATTCTCCGAGAGAGCAAAATTCACTTCAAGAGTAACGCCTCGTTTCACCATTACACTATGCGTTTCTGTGATATAGCCAAGCGATGAAGCCTCGATGGTATAAGTACCCTCGGGCAGATTCTTGAGAAAATAATGTCCGGTGGCATCGGTAGTTGTTCCGTATGTTGTTCCCACGACGCGGATGGTAGCCCACGCAAGATGTTCGTTATCGCCACAACTCACAACGTGGCCTGTTATGTGTGCATCGGTGAGCGCCGAAGCGTGCCCGACTATAGTGGTCACTGCACACAAGAGCAGCGACAAAATAAATTTGTTCATGTATTTATGTGTTGTTTGTTATAGTTGTAAAAAATATAAAGGATTGGAACGTCCCATAAATTCTATGGAGCGCACAAGGCACAAAATGCCATTATTTTCACACTATAACATCGGAGGGGCACGCAACGACACAGCCGACACTGCATACGCCGGCACATTCCTCACAGGAAGCGGTGCGACAATAGCCACCGGTTCTCCGGCAAAATATTGTGCGACATCGGGAGCGGCAACGATTGCCAACACCACATTGAGTTGCGCTATAAATTGCAGGGAGTCGTTGCTATGGCTGTGTTTTTGAGAATATGGGTGGGAGTGCCACACTATCGAGGAACCCACATCGTGGAAGTGGATAAATAAGGTGCTGTCGCCATACAACCCCACGTAGATGAGGAGCATGACAACCGCCGCTATCCTATGTATTCGCTTTTGTGGCATCATTTTGGTTGCAAATTTACATATTTTCCCTCTCTCTCACAAACATCAAGCCTCGCATCACGGCAAAATACCTACAAATGGGTATGAAAAAGGGCAGCAAGTTTCACAACTTCTACCCTCTTCATCTTGGATTAATTATTTAATTAATTATTAAGGATGTTTATGCATTATCTCACGACAACTATTGCATATTCAATACCAATTATGCTATATACTGCTAATTGTTCTCAAAATTACAACTTATTTTTCACATATCACCTCCGTTTAACACATTTTTTGTTACATTTTGCTCTTTTCGCCCTCTTTTTCCCTACCTTTGCATCACGATAAGCTTTTTTATGGAAAAAGAATTTGCTTCTACTCTGCTCGAAAATGCAGTGAACGAATTTGCCAAACTTCCCGGTATCGGTCGCAAGACCGCTTTGCGACTGGTTCTCCACCTTTTGCGTCAAGAGGAGCGCGTTGCGGTGGGTTTTGGCGAAGCTATTATCAAACTGCGTCGAGAGATTAAATATTGCAACTCCTGCCACAACATCTCAGAGCAGGAGGAGTGCCCTATCTGCGCCAATCCGGCTCGCGACCATTCTATTATCTGTGTGGTGGAGAATGTCAAAGATGTGATGAGCATCGAAAACACCGCTCAGCATCGCGGTGTATATCATGTGCTCGGCGGTCTCATCTCTCCTATGGATGGTGTCGGACCGCAAGACATCGAAATCGACTCTCTCGTGAAACGTGTTGCCGATGGAGGGGTGAAGGAGGTGATTCTCGCCCTCAGTGCAACAATGGAAGGAGACACTACCAATTTCTATATCTACCGCAAACTCGCACCCACAGGGGTGAAAGTGTCGGTGCTCGCTCGCGGTGTGTCGGTGGGCAACGAAATCGAATATACCGACGAAATCACCCTCGGCCGTTCGATTCAAAACCGCACTCTTTTCAGCGATTCGTTTAACAACTCTTTGTAGCACTCGCTTATGGCAAAAGATATCTGCTGCGTCGGGCATATCACGCGCGACCACATTATCACCCCCGATAACGACTTTTTTCTCAGCGGTGGCACATCGTTCTATTTCTCCTACGCTCTCCGCGCGCTTGGCTGCGAGAATTTCTCGCTTGTTACATCGCTCGCTTCGAGCGATATGGAAGTGGTGCACACTATGCGCCGCGCCGGAATTGAAGTGGAGGTGATTCCAAGCCGTGAGACGGTGTTCTTTGAGAACCGATATGGCGAAAATATGAACAACCGCACCCAGCGCGTCCTTGCCAAGGCTGACCCTTTCTCGCCGCAAGCGCTCACGCCGGTCGATGCGCGTTTTGTCCACCTCGGCTCGCTCCTTGCCGATGATTTTTCTCCCGAGGTGATTAAATCGCTATCCCAACGATGCACTCTTTCGGTTGATGCTCAAGGATTTCTCCGCTATGTATCGGGCGACAAGGTGCTCCCCTGCGATTGGGACAACAAGCGAGAGGTGTTCCCCTATATCCACATCCTCAAAGTGAACGAGTGTGAGATTAAAGCACTCACCGGAACCGACGATGCCGTGAAAGCCGGGGAGATTCTCACTGGCTGGGGCATTAAAGAAGCATTAATCACCCTCGGCAGTTATGGCTCGGTGATTTATTCCGAGGGAAAACACTACGACATCCCCGCCTATCGTCCCCGGGCGCTCGTGGATGCCACCGGGTGTGGCGACACTTACGCAGCCGGCTACCTCTACAAGCGTGCCCTCGGTGCCGGAATTGAGGAGAGCGGCAATTTCGCAGCGGCATTGTCATCGCTCAAACTCGCCAAAATTGGACCTTTCAACGGCTCGCTCGCCGATGTTGAAGAAGTTTTAGCCTCCAAGCAAACTTTATAGGACGCTATTTTGTTTATCAATATAAATATGGAGATAACCGATGGAAATATAATGCTCATAGCGGCGGCACTGCTGTCGCTTAGTGTGCTTGTGGGGAAGGCTGGAAGCCGATTTGGAATGCCTGCGCTTTTGCTGTTTCTCGGAGTGGGCATGGTGGCAGGCGTCGATGGATTCGGCTTGCAGTTCGACAACACCAATGCCGTTCAACTCATTGGAATGGTTTCGCTCAGTGTAATCCTATTCGCCGGCGGTGTTGACACCAAGTTTAAAGACATTCGCCCAATATGGCGCGAAGGCATCACACTCGCAACACTCGGGGTGCTACTCACTACACTCATCACCGGTGGCTTCATCTATTTCCTGCTACGTGCGGTGTCGCCTCACCATCACTTCGGAATTCTCGAAGCGATGCTCATGGCTGCCGTTATGTCATCGACCGATTCTGCTTCGGTTTTTTCAATTCTCAACAGTTCACGAACCGGTCTCAAACACAATCTCAAGCCCACACTGGAGTTTGAAAGTGGCAGCAACGACCCTATGGCATATATCCTTGTGATAATACTCATCAGCATTATCGACATCGGCGAGGCGGTTACTTCGGGGGTGGTGATGAATTCGCTGCTCTCGCTCGCCATGCAGCTCCTCTTAGGCACAGCCGGCGGACTCACAATCGGTTGGCTCTCGGTTAAGGTCATCAACCGCTTGAATTGCGACAACGAGTTTCTATATCCGGTGATGATGATTGCATGCGCATTCTTTGCGTTCTCGCTCACCGAACTTATTGGCGGGAACGCCTATCTTGCCGTGTATCTTGCCGGACTCGTGGTTGGAAACAACCGCCTTGCGATGAAACACACCATCACCACGTTCTTCGGCGGATTCACTTGGTTGGTGCAAATCACGATGTTCCTATCGCTCGGACTCCTTGTCAATCCGCATGAGATTATCGACAGTGAGGTGATTGTGCCGGGTTTGCTCCTCGGTGTTTTCATGATTATTGTGGCACGTCCTGCAGCCGTATTCCTCTCGCTGCTACCGTTTCGCCGCATCACATTCAAGTCAAAACTGTTCATTTCTTGGGTGGGACTGCGCGGTGCTGTTCCAATTATCTTTGCCACCTACGCCCTTTCAAGTCCGGGAGTGGAGGATGCACGCTTCATCTTCAATATGGTGTTTTTCATCACCATAATCTCACTGCTTGTGCAAGGCACTTCAATCCGGCGTATGGCTTCGGCACTCAAACTCACAGCGCCGCTCGATGAAGATGGCATAAACATTCGTTTCCCCGACGAAATCACTGCTTCGACCTACGAAATCATCGCCGATGGCGCACTTCTCTCTGTCGGTTCACTCCTCAGAGAAATCACATTCCCGCCCCACACCCTTGTGGTGATGGTGAAGCGCGACGACCGCTATCTTGTCCCCACCGGCAACACTCGCATCCACCTCGGCGACCGCCTCTTCATCGTCTCCGAAGGCGTTGACAACCCCCCCACAAAATAACCCTCGCCACCCGACATCTTGAAAGTTTGAAAGTTTTGAAAGTTTTTATTCTACTAAATGATTAATTACTTTGATTTTGTCATCTAATGTTGTATATTTGCAGTAGTTTAGCAGAAATAGTGAGTTATGGAAGCAAGGAAGTTGAAAAGATGCCCCATTGGGATACAGACATTCTCCGATATAATCGAGGAGAACTACATGTATGTTGACAAGACCGACATGGTGTATGAATTAACCCATGGCGATAGTCGATATGTGTTTCTGAGCCGCCCGAGGCGGTTTGGGAAGTCTCTGCTTGCGTCCACCTTGAACAGCTATTTCTCCGGTCGCAAAGAGTTGTTCAAGGGGCTGAAAATCGATAAAATGGAGACCGAGTGGACGCAGTATCCTGTGCTCCACTTCGACATGAGCGGTGGCAAGCACATGAATGTAGATGCTCTTGAAGAATATTTGGGTTCTCTTTTATCACCTTATGAAAAGTTGTATGGTATAACTCCGGAATCCAAACAATGTAACATTCGCCTCAAGAACCTAATTCCTGCAGCTTACGAGAAAACCGGGCAAAAAGTGGTTGTAATCATTGATGAATACGACGCGCCGCTACTTGATGTTGTGCATGAGGAGGAGAACTTGCCGAAACTTCGCGATGTGATGCGCAACTTCTACTCGCCACTCAAGGCGTGCGACCCTTACATTCGCTTCGCGTTCCTCACCGGCATCACAAAGTTCTCACAACTCAGCATTTTCAGCGAATTGAACAACATCGCGAATGTGAGTATGGATAAAGAGTATGCTGCCATCTGCGGTATCACAAAAGAGGAACTCACAGAGCAATTTGCCGGACATATTGATGCATTGGCAGAGGCAGAGGGGAAAACTCACGATGAAATGGTTGAAGAATTGGCATATCGCTATGATGGCTACCATTTCACATGGCCT